>JANXVS010000210.1 GCA_025351555.1 Pseudomonadota bacterium
TCGTCGGGTACTCTCACTTCTATTCTTGCCTGCGTACAGTCCGCAGCTCGCCCCGATCGAGCGGGTGTGGAAACTTGCGCGGCGTCTGGCGACGCACAACCGATACTTTGCCACGCTCAGCGAGGTACTCCAAGCCATCAACGACAGTTTCGATCGATGGCGTCAGCCCAACTCAGTGCTGCGTCGATTATGCTGTATTATTTAGGTCGTCGTGTTTAAAAGCCTGCCGTGACGCGGACGCGAAGATCGTGCTGCTCGGTATCCAATTGCCGATCAACTACGGCCCGCAATACCGCGATGGCCTGCGTGACATGTATCGGGACGCTGCGCACGAATTCAATGTGCCGCTGGTGCCGTTCCTGCTCGAAGGCGTCGCGTCGGATCCCAAGTTGATGCAGGACGACGGCCTGCATCCGGTCGCCGCGGCCGAGGCAAAAGTGCTGGACAACGTCTTGCTCGTCATCGCTTCCGTGCTAAGTGCGCTGCGTTAAGCGGTTGAAGTCGCGCGATAAAGATCGTTGCGGCCGCCGCGTTGTATACATTTGCGGATTGTCCAACATCCGCGACGCGATTCGGCATCCGCGCGTTCCGGGCTCAGCGGAGTTTTGAAGAATTTGCAACCCTTGCGGGCACAGGAATTTGCCCGCTTGCACCCAGCGTTCAGGCGGGGTTAGTGCCCGGTAGCCTTTACTTGCGTCGCATGGACAAAACACTAATCAAATCCCGTGGACTCGCCACGGTACTGGCCGCCCTCGGGCTCGCTCTGGCGGGTTGCTCATCGCTGCGCCCGGATTTCGTCAAGACGCCATCGAAAGCATTGGTGCCTGACTTCGATACGCCTGCCGGCCATTACATCAACTCGGAACTTCAGCAACACAAGGATATTTCCGGATTCCGTCTGCTGAACTTGAGCACGAACGCGCTGATGAGCCGGATCTCGCTGGCCGATCACGCCGCACGATCGATCGATTTGCAGTACTACATCTTTCAGAACGACGCCGTCGGACGCCTGGTCGCGCAGCGCTTGCTGGCCGCAGCCGATCGCGGCGTGCGCGTGCGCCTGCTGCTAGATGATATCTCGCTGGCTGACGAGGACCGCCTGCTGGCCGCGCTGGATGCGCATCCGAACATGGAGGTGCGTTTGTTCAATCCGTTCCGCACGCGTTCTCCTTCGATGCTGTCCAAGATTGCGCAATTCGTGATTGAAGGACAGCGGCTCAATCATCGCATGCACAACAAAGCATTTATCGTGGATGGCACGGCGGCGATCGTGGGCGGACGCAATATCGGCAATCCGTATTTCGATGCCGATGATCAAACCAACTTCCGCGACCTGGATGTCCTGGCGATCGGCCCGGTGGTCGCCCAGGCTTCCCGCAGTTTCGACGATTACTGGAACAGCGACGCCGCCTATCCGGTCACGGCGTTTCGCCAGCCCCACAGCGCGCCGGCCGATCTGGCGAGCGCGCGCGAAACCTTGAAACACGACGCCCGCGAATTCGCGCAATCGGACTACGCTCAAGTGGCAATGGAGGAGTCGCCGCATGCCGCAGTGGACGATCGCCGCCCCGGATGGTTTTGGGGTCCGGCGGTACTGGTTGCCGACGAGCCGGAGAAAGTTGAAGCCGGCCACGGGGATCAATCCGTGCTTCGCATCGGCCCCAAGGTCAAGTCCATTATGGACGCCGCGACCAAGGACATTCTGCTCATGTCGCCGTATTTCGTACCCGGTAAAAGCGGGACGAGTTACCTCACGGCGCGGGCCAAGCAGGGCGTCAGCGTGCAGATACTGACCAATTCCCTGGCGTCGACCGATGAGCCCGCGGCGCATTCGGGCTACGCCCATTACCGCCACGATCTGATCGAGAGCGGCGTGCATTTGTATGAACTACGCCCGACCCCCGGCGAACTGCAGCCGGCGACGGCGGGCGGAACGTCGTCGGGAGGGGTCGCCTTGCATGCAAAGGCGGCTGTCGTGGACGAGCGCTATGTTTTCGTCGGTTCGATGAACATGGATCAACGGTCAAAACTGCTCAATACCGAGATGGGTGTCATCGTGGATTGTCCGGATCTAGCAATCGAGGTGGCCAAATTTTTC
>JANXVS010000335.1 GCA_025351555.1 Pseudomonadota bacterium
TAGACGCCTTGGAAGACCACCTCGAAATCTCCCTTAGGAATGCAGAAAACCAGCACGACAGATTCAAATCCATCGTCCACTGGCCATGGATTGTTAATGCACTATTGAATTAGAAATGGAATTACACAACCCGCACCGGCCCGGAATAACCTGCGAGCGCCTCGTCAGAAGTCAGCAGCACGACACCTTCAACCGTCGCCTGCGCGACCAGCAGGCGATCGAACGGGTCGTGATGCAACAACGGCAAGCTTGCGGTCGCGAGCGCGTGTTCCGCCAGTATCGGCAGTTCGACATAGCCGCTTTCGAGCAGGGCGCGACGAACCAGATTCGGATCGGTGCGGAACTTGGCGCGATTCGCAGCGTATTTGATCGCGATTTCCCAAATGCTCGCGACGCTGAAGCACAACTCATTGCGCGCGTCGGCAATCAGCTTGCGGGCGGCAGCGGGCAGTTTGCCGGATCGGCCCATCGCCCACAGCAAGAGATGGGTATCCAGCAGCAGTTTCACGGTTCGCCGTAGAACATGCGGATGATCTCTTCCTGGAACATCGTGTCGAAATCGTCCGGCACGTCGATCAGGCCTTCGAGAGCGCCGATCCGCTTGGGCTTGCGCGGAGCATCCAGCGCGACGACCTTGACCAGTGGCTTGCCGGCCTTGGCGATCACGAACGGTTTGCCCTTGGCGGCCTGGTCGACGAGCTTGGAAAGTTGAGTCTTGGCTTCGTGGATGTTGACGGTGTGCATGGCGGCGGCCACTGGACTAAGTGCAGTGGACTAAGTCTACTTGCGTTGTCCCGCTCGCGCAATTGCACGGCCGAGCGTGCCCAAACACGAAACTTTTATCCCTCCTCAAGGTAAAGTAAGCGTATGTACCTTGAGTTCTACGGTCTCAAAGAGCCGCCCTTCTCGATCACCCCCGACCCGCGCTACGCTTGGGCAATGACAAGAAGTTCTTCGCGCTTAAGTTCAATTGAGACTCGACCTTCCCGGCGCATTTGCCAAGGTCTGAAAAGTCCGCCGATGCCCCTCTCTGCGACTGTCTCCCAGAGTTTTATGACCAGCTTTTCGCCTGGGAACTCCATGACACTGTCTCCACCGTGAGGCCCAACTAGAGTTCGTCCCTGCTTTGCGCTATCACCCAAACCACCCGCCCAGCACGATCAGCGCGATCAAAGTGAGCCACACCACCAGCACGCGGCGCACCAGCACCATTGCGTCGTCGAGGGCGCCCAATGGGCTGTGCGCGTCGTTGGCGTGCTCGTCGCCGGCGGCGACATCGGCATCGACGCTGGCGCGGGCGATGATGTCGAGAAACCCCAGGTCGAGGCTGGCGTAGCCTTGCGGATGGGCACGATGGTAATCGCGCCAGGTGGTGAACACGGCGTCGAAGTTCGAGGCCAGCGCGAGCGCGAGTGCCATCAGATGTGCGGGTGCCCAATCGAGTATCGCCGCGGCGCGCTGTGCGAGCGGACTTTCGGTCTGACCCGGCATGCCACCAAGCAGTTGCGTCAAACGGTACAAAAGCGCACCGCAGGGACCGAGCAGAACGAACCAGAACAGCACGCCGAACCAGCGCTTGAGCGCGCTTGCAAATGTGGCCACGACCAGGGCCTCGGCCACGAACGGCAATTCTTCGGTTTGCCCGACACAGCGCAGGGCCTGTGAGGCAGCGAGCCGCTGTGTGCTGTCCGGCGCCTTGACGACCGCTTCGACGTCGCGCTCCAGATCGCGCGGACCCCAGCAGTAGTAGAGCACGGCGACGGCGAACATCAGCGCGGTCAAACCAAAAAGTATACTATGCAGCGCCACCTGCAGCAGGGCGCAGACCAGCACCGGTACTCCGACGCCAAGTGCAAGCGCCGCAGGCGCCGATGCGCTGCCGAGCTTGCCGAGCCAGGCCCGCCACCAAGAGAAATCGCGCAGGCGCACAAGGTCCGGCAAGAAGCGGCAGACTAGCAGCACCAAGAGGATCGCAACGAGTTTGATGGCCATGTGCCGATTCTATCAGCAGTGTTCTATCAGTGACGTCAGCGCCGCGCGGCAAACAGCGGATCGTCCTGGGTCAGCCGTCTTGGATCAGCGTGGACAGTTCCAGACCGGCAGTCTGCCGCAACCAGTGCTCGATCAGCCGATACGACACCGACAGCGGCGAGGATAGTCCGAGCGTGCGCGCTTTCAGGCCGTCGACAAGTTCATCGACACTGAACCAGCGTGCCTCGGCCAGTTCCGCGCCGAGACGGATCGTCGGATCCTCGGCACGCGCGGTGAAGCCCAGCATGATCGAGGCCGGAAACGGCCACGGCTGCGAGGAATGGTAATCGCACTCGCCGACGCGCACGCCGGCCTCCTCGAACACCTCGCGGCGCACCGCATCTTCCAGGGTCTCACCCGGCTCGACGAAACCGGCCAGGGTCGAGTAGCGCCGTTCCGGCCACTGCGGGCCGCGCCCGAGCAGGCAGCGATCGCCGTCGCCAACGATGACGATGATCGCCGGATCGGTGCGCGGAAAGTGCTCGATGCCGCATTGTGGATTCGTACACTTAGCCCGATGACCGCCCGCTTCCAGCGCCAGCGGCGCCGCGCAGGCCGTGCAGTAGCGCATGCGCTGCTGCCAGTGTGCCAGCCCGCGCGCGTAGGCGAACAGGCCGGCGTGAAATGCCGGCAGGCTGGCGGCGGCGCTGCGCAAATCCAGCGCGGCGGCGCTTGATTCCGCCGCAAGGCGAACCGTGCTCGCATCGTCTGCGCAAACCAGGAAATAATCGCTGCCGGACGCGCTGCCGAGAAAACTCGGCATCGCTCCGGGCAGCAGACGCGCGCAATCGGCGCTGGAGAATTCCTGCAGACTGCGGCGCTCGGCGGTGATCAGGGCGCGACCATCGGCACCCAGGATCAGGTAGCGCGCGGTCGGTGCTTGCGCGCGCTCGGCGAGCCAGGTTGCGTCGTCGCGGCGCTCACTGGCGCGATCCAGTTCCAACGCCGCGAACGCGTTGTCGCGGCTGCGCGCGCTGCTCGTTCGCACTTCGGCGTTGCGCGGCTCAGACGGTAAACGAAGATCCACAACCGCAAGTCGTCTTGGCGTTGGGATTGCGGATTACGAATTGCGATCCATGCAGACTTTCCGAATAGTCGATCTCGGCACCCATCAGGTACTGCAGGCTCAGCGGATCCACCACCAGAGTAACGCCATCCTTGACGATGGCCAGATCGTCGTCGTCGCCTTTTTCATCGAAGGTGAAGCCGTACTGGAATCCCGAACAGCCGCCGCCGGAAATGTAGACGCGCAGCTTCAGATTCGGATTTTTTTCTTCCTCGATCAGTTCGCGAACCTTGTGCGCGGCCGCGTCCGTGAACAGCAGCGGTTCATCCAGCGCGGTCTGATAGTCGGGGACATCGTTCATGGCGGATTCCAGCGGTCACACGACTGCATACTTTGCGCCGAAGCGGCAAATTTCAAGACGTCTTGCTGTTCGCGGCGGCTGTCTCGGGCTTGGGCAACTGCCGCGGCGGTTCGGCGCGATGCACCATCTTGCCGTTGATCTGCGCGCCGGCCGACATTTCCAGCACCTTGTAATACACATTGCCTTCCACGCGCGCCTGGCTGGCCAGTTCCAGCCGCTCGCTCGCCGTCACATCGCCGGTGACGGCGCCGTTGATGACAATGTGCGGAGCCTGCAATTCGCCGGTCACTTTCGCATGCTCAGACAAAGTCAGCATCGCCTGCGCGCCCTCGCCGCGGATCGCGCCATCGATCTTGCCATCGACATGCAGGCGGCCGTTGAATTGGATATCGCCACGAATCTCGGTGCCGGCGGCGATCAGCGTGGTCGCCTCTGTCGCCGGCCGCGCGTCTTTGCGGTTATTGCTGAACATCGGGAACCTCCTGAGCGGTCAGCGCATCGGACCAGGCGAACTCCTGATCAGCGCGGCCCATGTCACCGCCTGCATCGGCGATGACGCGAATACGGTTGGGGGTGAATCCTTCCGGCAACATCACCGTGGCCTTGATCTGCTGGAAATACTTGAACGAAAACGCCAGTCCGTTCGCCTCTTGATCCGGCGCGAGCTGGCTCCAGGTCAGCGTCGTCAATTTTCCGGCAAGCACGCCGCTGACCTCCAGGCGAACACGGCCACTGGCAACCTGACCGGACTTCAAATTCTGGGTCAGGGTCGCGGTGACATTGTATACTCGCGCCGTCTCTGCCGCCTGCACACGCACGCCGTGGACATTCAGGCCTTCACGTTTGCCATCGCCGCCGGTGAGGCGGCTGAAGAAGGCCAGATCCGCGCGCAGGCCGGCGATCTGCTCCTGATGATCGCGCAAGGTTTGCTGCAAGTCGGCATTGGCCGCACGCGCCACTTGTTCGGAGCGCTCCAGTGCCGCGTTGCGCTGGCGCAGCGTCTCGATCTGGGCTTGCGCGCCCACCAGCGCACTGTGATCAACCACACCCGCGATCTGGCCTTGCATAAGATGCATCAGACCCAGCACCAACAGCAACGATGCCAGCCAAGCCAGCCCGATCAGTGCCACATGCCGGAGCCGCCGCGGCGGCCGATGCGGCCGCACCACGAGCATGGGAGGAGGAGGAACATTGGCCATGAAGGATTTCGATAGCGCGCGGCACGCTGCCGCCAAGGGAGGGGCCTTATAGCCTTGCCGTTGCGCAGGCGTCAAGCGCGTGCAGCTCTCCGCCACGGCTATACTGCGCGCTCGATTCACCAATGACCGATGCCAATGCTCTGGATCAAAGCCCTGCACATCATCTTTGTGGTGACTTGGTTTGCCGGCTTGTTCTATCTGCCGCGCCTGTTCGTGTATCACGCCGAATCCGATGATGCAGCTGTGCGCGCGCAATTGCAGATCATGCAGCGCCGCCTGCTCGTCATCACCGATATTGGCGGCAGTCTCGCCATCGTATTCGGCGTGTGGCTGTTGCTGCTTGTACCGGGATATCTGCATCAAGGCTGGCTGCATGCCAAGTTGACCCTGGTGATCGGCCTGATCGGCTATCACGCCTATCTGATCCGCCTGAAAAACCAGTTTGCCGCCGGCCGCCAGCCGCATTCGGCGCGCTGGCTGCGGCTGTTCAACGAGGTGCCGGCCTTGCTGCTGATCGCGATCGTGATTCTGGTTGTGGTCAAGCCGTGGTGATTGACCCGAGTCATCCGCCGCCAGCTTCAACAGGTTAACCGACAAACTTCAAGGGCTATGGAAGGCTTTGGTATGGCGCTGGTATAGTGCCGGTGATCCTCAGGGCCCAAGGGGAGCCGGTGCAAAAACAAGACGATACCCAACAGGCAGCGGAGCTGCGGCTGGCGTTTTTACGCCATCTGCCCAAGCGCCTGGAAACCCTGCGCAAGCGCGGTCAGCGGCTGTGCGCGCAGGGCTGGGATATCAACGCGTTGTCGATTCTTTTCCGCGAAATCCAGACTCTGGCCGGGGCCTGCGGCCGTTACGGTCTGCTCGACAGTGGCGAGTACTTGTTCGCGCTAGAGAGTTTTCTCGCGCCGTTCGTGGAACGGGTGGCGATTCCGAACGCCAGTCAGACCGAGGCCTTCGGCGCGCAGTTGCGCAAGCTCGAACCACTGATCGCGCAGCACGAGCATCGGTACGGCGAATCAGCCAGTACGCAGGCGACAGCGGCGCTCACCGTAGCGACGACGCAAATCGGTGGCTTCGCGCTACAGGTGACGCCGCCGCCCGACTACTGGAAACGCTTCGGGCCGATGCCCG
>JANXVS010000235.1 GCA_025351555.1 Pseudomonadota bacterium
GCTGCCACGTGCACGCGCCCTGCTGCACGATGGCGTAACCACGATCGAGATCAAATCCGGCTACGGCCTGGATCTGGGCAGCGAAAGCAAGATGCTGCGCGTGGCGCGGCATATCGGCGTGGAACTCGGCATTATGGTGCGCACGACGTTTCTCGGGGCGCATGCGGTGCCGCCGGAATTCGTAGGGCGCCAATCGGACTACGTCGATGAAGTCTGCGTGCGCATGCTGCCAGCCATCGCGCAGGCCGGCCTAGCCGATGCCGTCGATGCTTTCTGCGAGAACATCGCGTTCACGCCGTCGGAGACGCGGCGTGTGTTCGAGACGGCGCGTGCGCTGGGACTGCCTGTGAAGCTGCATGCGGATCAGTTGTCCGATCTCGGTGGCGCCGCACTGGCGGCGGAGTTCGGCGCGCTCTCGGTCGATCATCTGGAATACACCGGTGAGGCCGGCGTGCGCGCGATGGCTGCGGCCGGCTGCGTCGCCGTGATGCTGCCTGCGGCATTTTATACTTTGCGCGAAAGTAAACTACCGCCGATCGATCAGTTGCGTGTCCACGGCGTACCGATCGCGGTGGCCAGCGACTTGAATCCGGGGACGTCTCCGCTTTTATCCCTGCGCCATGCCATGAACGTGGGCTGCACCCTGTTCCGCCTGACGCCGGAAGAAGCCTTGCGCGGCGCGACCGTCAATGCTGCGCGGGCGTTGGGCCTTGTCGATCGCGGTACGCTCGATGTGGGTCAGCGAGCTGACTTCGTGGTGTGGGACATTGAGCATCCAGCCGAGCTTTGCTACTGGATCGGCGGCTCACTGGCTCAGCGCGTGTACGTGGCGGGTGCGCTACACTAGCGCCTGAAATGCGAAGCCCCGCGGTGCGGGGCTTCGGGAAACTGCCTGGACTACGGTGCGAATCAGCTGGCTTTCTTCGCCGCCGCCTTCTTTACTGCCGGTGCCGCCTTTTTCGCGGCCGGCTTGTGCGCGGCAGCCTTCTTCACCGCTGCGCCAGCAGTCTTCGTCGTCACCTTGTGCGGACGCGCGTTGCCGTAGCTACGGATCGCGGTCTTGCCCTTGCGCGTCTTGCGGTCGCCTCTGCCCATCTGAATCTATCTCCGGAAAGTGAATTGAAAAGTCTGCACTTTTGACGCGCAGTATCTTGATCAGCAAGATCAAGAACGGGCGCGTAGCTTACCAGCGTGGCGCGCGAACGCAACCGTGCAGCCTCAATGCCGGTGCGGGTCACCGTGGCAATCCTCCGCCGCGCAACCGGGGTCTTCCAGTTGCACAGTGGCGTGCTCAATGTGGAAATGTTCACGCAATACGCGCTGGATCGAGGCGAGCGCGGCATTCGAGTCGCCGCCAGCGGCCGGCCGCGCGTGCAGAGTAGCGATGCGCTTGCCCCCGGCAAGTTGCCAGACGTGCACATGATGCACGTCGGCGACGCCGGCTTCGCGCCGCACGGTTTCGGCCAGCGTGGCCGATTCCACACCCTCGGGCGTGCCTTCGAGCAGGATATGCGCCGAGCGGCGCAGCAGTTTCCAGGCGCTGCCAAGAATCAGCAGCGACACCAGGATCGAGGTGGCCGGGTCTGCCCACAGCCAGCCGAAACGGCCGATGGCAAGCGCCGCAATCACCGCGCCGAGCGAGCCGAGCAGATCGCCAATCACGTGCAAACGTGCGCCCGTGGCATTCAGATCATCGTGGTCGTGCCCACCGAGCACGCCGAGCACCAGCGCATTGATGAGCAATCCGGCGGCGGCGATCGCGAGCATGATCCCGGACAGGATGGGTGTCGGCGATTGCAAGCGCGCGATCGCCTCTGCGGCAATCCACACGACCAGGGCGAATTGCGCCAGCGCATTGGTGTAGCCGACCAGCACTTCGAGCCTGGCATAGCCGAAACTGCGCCGCGCGTCGGCCGGGCGCCGCGCGAAATGCGCGCCGGCCCAGGCCAGCAAAAGTGCAAAAGTATCCACGAGCATATGCCCGGCGTCGGCAAGCAGGGCAAGCGAGCCTGACAGCCAGCCACCCGCGGCTTCGGCGAGCATCGCTATCATGGTCAATACGAATGCCAGCAGCAGGCGACGTTCGCCGGCAGGCTCATGGGGATGCGAAGGAACAGGTAACGCCGACATGCATCGTAGGGCGAAACAAAGGAGAACGCCGATGTTAGTCGGCGCGCGCGACGTTACACAATCGCGTGATCGTGACGATGCTCGCAGCAAACGCCTTGCGCATGGCCGTGCACCAGGCGCAGATTGGTCAGGTGGGCGAGCGCGATGCAACTGCCGCCGAGTGCCACCAGCAGCGCATGCCAACCGAGGCCCGTGTGCGCGTCGAACACGAATCCCCCGGCCCACAACAAGGCCAGTCCCGGCAGCAGGAACGCAAACGCGCGGCGCGTGCGATGCCGGCGGTATCCGTAAACCAGCGCCGCCAGAGCCAGCAGGCTGGCGCAGATGATGAAGCCACGTTCAAAGCCGTGATCAGCGAGAAAACCCAGTCCCAAGGCCGGCAACAAGGCCAGCACAAAGGGCAACGCCGCGCAGTGCAGCGCGCACAGGAAGGAAGCAGCCGCACCGACGCGATCGGCGACATGCGCAAACGCGCCGGACAGCGCGCGTCTTGGAGTTTGCTGGGCTAGTTCAAATTGCATGGATAAGTTATAACATAACAAAACGCATTTTGCAGCTATTCTGCGTTTACGCTGGGCAAATGAGGGATTGCCGATTACCACGCCAATGACTTCTGCACCTGTGACTTCTGCGGCCATCGCACCTGCAATCCGTTTGCACGATCTGCAATTCGCCTGGAACAAAGGGTCGCCGCTGCTTGATATCGCGGATTTTCAGGTACGACGCAGCGAACGCCTGTTCCTGCGAGGCCCCAGCGGCAGCGGCAAGAGCACCCTGCTCGGCCTGCTTGGCGGCGTGCTGGTGCCGCAACAGGGCCAGGTCGAGATCCTCGGCACCGATCTGGCTGCGCTCGGCGGCACCGCGCGCGACCGCTTTCGCGCCGATCATATCGGCATCATTTTCCAGCAATTTAATTTGCTGCCATTTTTGAATGTGATCGAAAACGTCACTTTGGCCTGCCGCTTCTCGCCCAGACGCACGCAGCAAGTAGGCGATCCCGCCGCCGAAGCCGCGCGCCTGCTGCGATCGCTTGACGTCGATCCACAGCAATTGCGCCAGCGATCCGTACGCGATCTGAGTGTCGGCCAACAGCAGCGTGTCGCCGCGGCGCGTGCGCTGGTCGGCGCGCCGGAAATCCTGATCGCCGACGAACCGACCTCGGCGCTGGATACCGACACGCGCGCCGCGTTCCTCAAGCTGCTATTCAGCGAATGCGAACGCGCCGGCACGACCCTGCTGTTCGTCAGCCACGATACGAGCCTGGCACCACTGTTCACGCGAACGCTGGCGCTGGCCGATATCAATCGCGTGTCGGTGGCGGTGCCTGCATGACGCTTCTGCCGCTCGCGCTGAAAAGCCTCGCCAACCGCCGTTTCACCGTCGCACTGACGCTGGCGACGATCGCGATCAGTGTGGCCCTGCTGCTCGGCGTGCAGCGCGTGCATGACGAGGCGCGGCGCAGTTTCGCCAGCACGATCTCGGGTACCGATCTCATCGTCGGCGCGCGTTCCGGGCCGATCAATTTGCTGCTTTATTCCATTTTTCACATTGGCGACGCGACCAATAATGTCGCATGGCGCAGTTACCTGGAAATCTCCGCGCTGCCGGCCGTCGACTGGGCCGTACCGATTTCGCTCGGCGATTCGCATCGCGGCTTTCGCGTCGTCGGCACCACGGGCGAAATGTTCACGCACTACCGATACGGCGCCAAACATGCCCTGGAATTTTCCGCTGGTGCAGCGTTCGATGATCTATATGACGCTGTCGTCGGCGCCGAGGTCGCCGACAAGCTCGGCTACGCCGTCGTCCAGTCCATCGTGCTGTCGCACGGCACCGGCGCACTAGCCGACGAACACGCCGATAAACCCTTCCGCATCGTCGGCATCCTCCAGCCCAGTGGCACACCGGTAGACACGAGCGTGTTCGTCAGTCTCGCGGCGATCCAAGCGATCCACGCCGACTGGCAATCCGGCACGCACATCCCCGGACAGGAAATTTCCGCCGATGCTGCACGCAAACTCGATCTCACGCCGACGACGATCACAGCCTTCCTGCTCGGTTTGAAATCGCGGCCCGCGGTATTCGGCCTGCAACGCCAGATCGACGACTATCACGCCGAACCGCTGCTGGCGATCCTGCCGGGCATCGCCCTGCAGCAGCTGTGGGGACTCGTCGGTGTCGCCGAGAATGCGCTGCTGATCGTCAGCGCCCTGGTCGTTGTGGCCGGCCTGCTTGGCATGTTGACGGCGATGATCACGACACTCAATGAACGCCGCCGCGAGATGGCGATCCTGCGTGCGCTGGGCGCGCACCCGCGCGTAATGTTCGGCCTGCTTGTGTTTGAAGCCGCCGTGCTGACTGTCTGCGGTATCGTCCTGGGTCTGGCGCTGCTGTATGCCGGCCTCGCACTCGGTGCCGGTTACGCGCAGGCACATTACGGCCTGCACGTGGGCCTGGATTTCCCCGGCACGCGCGAGTTGATCCTGCTCGGCGCAGTCTGCGGCGGTGGCATACTTGCCGGATGCCTGCCGGCGTGGCTGGCGTATCGTCACGCGCTAGCCGATGGCCTGTCCCTGCGACTGTAGAAGCGGTCTCAAAAACTACTGCACTCGTCAGCTTGCGTGCTGGCGGTGCTCCCTCAAATCACTGCCGCGGTTTTCGACCTCATGTACTTCTATGTACACTCCGGTTCCTGCGCTCCGGCAGCACGCAACCTGCCTTCGCTCGCTACGTTTTTGAGACCACTTCTAGCGAAATGATGACATTTCCACTTTTACATTTTTCGCGCATCTGCGCACTTCTGCTGCTTGTTGTGGCATGCGCCGGTTGCGGACAAGGCGACAGTGATACGGCAACGCATCTGAAAATCAGCGCTGACGGCTACCGCGATCTGGACTGGCTCGAAATGGTGCCAAAGGACGAAATCGACATACTCAAACACCCATCGCCCGTCGACCACACCGGCTCGATGCGCGCGCAGCAGACCGGCACGTATAACACCGTCGCGACACTCGATGGACTCAAAGTACGCATTCCCGGCTACATCGTGCCACTTGAAGCCGATGACAAAGGCAACCTGACCGAGTTCTTCCTCGTGCCCTATTACGGCGCCTGTATCCACGTGCCGCCGCCGCCGCCGAACCAGATCATCTACGTGAAGCTCGACAAGCCTGTCGCGGCGCCCGAGATCATGGATCCCTACGGCGTCAAGGGCGTTCTGCGCGTGCGCAAGACCGCGAACGACGTCGCCGGCTCCGCGTATACATTGGAACAAGCCAGCATCGCGCCCTGGGAAGGTTGATTGCAAAAGGACCGTGGTCGGGCATATATCAGGTGTGTGGTCCACCTCAAGCCACTTTGCGAATGCCCGCAAACGTCGTACGATTGCGCCTCGAAGCAGGTCGTACAGGGACGGCACAATGGATAAGAAAGAACAGAAAGAACGGCGCAACGCGAGCCGTATTGCGACCGCGTTGAAACGCGAATTGAACGAATCGCAGCTGACAACACTGTATGGCCTGGAACGCTACGGTTGGGAACTGAAGTTCGTCCGTCGACCGATGTTTCAGCAATCGATTGCGATCGTGTTCGATGCCGACCGCAAGACGTTCGCGGTGCTGGAAGCCGACGGAACGCTTAACGAGAATCCGGGGTTTGATATTCGCAAGTGATGCGCATTGCAAAAGTTAGGCGGTGCCGCATTTTCTGCACACACCATGCACCTCCAGCGTCTGCGCGCGCGTGCGGAACCCGAGCGCCTTGGCCTGTTCGCTGAGCAGCCTGGCGACTTGCTCGTCGCAGATTTCGGTGGCGGATTCGCAAGCATCGCAGATCAGGAACGGCACGTGGTGCGCCACGCTCGGATGATGGCAACCGACGTAGGCATTGATCGACTGTAATTTGTGGATAAATCCATTTTCCAGCAGGAAATCCAGCGCACGGTAGACCGTGGGCGGCGCGGCATTGCTGCGGTCGTCCTTGAGTTGATCGAGTAGATCGTAGGCCTTGACGGGTTTTTCCGCGGCGGCGATCAATTCCAGTACTTGATTGCGGATTTCAGTCAGGCGCAATCCGCGCTCATCGCAGGCGGCAGCAACTTCGCGCACGAAGGCGCGGGCGTTGTGCGTGTGGTGATGGTGCTCGGCAGGTGCGGTTTTGGTGGCCATGACTGATCATACCACCGCGGGCAAGACCTCTGTTCAGGGAGAAGATCGGGAGGCAATGGAGTTACCGTTTCCGACATTGCCCAGCTTCGCCCCGCAATGCCGACAATGCGCATCACCGGCATCAACGACGCGCTTGCATGCCGGACAGGCAGGTTTGGGTTTGGCTACCGGCGTGCATAGCGAAATGATCCAGCCGATGGGTCCCAGTACAGCGCCGAGGACAGCGTCGCGCACAATGGCATTTTTATACTTTCCGATCAGCGCGCCGACCGCGGCGCAGACGACGGTGAAGACCAACGCCCACCACCATAGGCTCGGATCAGTCAGTGCGGCGGTGCATTGCTGCAACAAGGCATTGGCCTGATCCGGATCCGCCGGATCGATGTTCGCAATCGCACTGAAATCGCAGCCCATGGCATTCAGGCGCCTGTCTTGGCGAGCGCGTCTTCGATACGCTCGAACGCGCGCTCGCGACCGGCCAGGTACACGGTATGGTCGATTGACGGCGATACCTGGGTGCCGGTCATCGCCACGCGCAGCGGCTGCGCGACGTTGCCCATGCCCTCGCCGATCGCCGCGGCGGCATCCTGGATCGCCTTGTGCACGCTTTCCACCGTCCAGTCCGGCGTTCCCGCGAGCTGAGCATGCACGGCCTGTAGTGCGGGCGCGGCCGTCGCGGACTTCAGATGCTTGGCGATGGCCGCGTCATCCCATTGCGTGATCGGGCCGTACCAGACACTCGCCTTCTCGGCCATTTCACGCAGCGTGTGCACACGCTCGCGCAGCGCGACAACGACGTCCGCGGGCGCGGGCCCATGCGCGGGATCCAGACCCTGCATGCGCAGATGCCAGTCCAGATGTGGCGCGATTTCCAGCGGGTCGTCGCTCTTGAGGTACTGCTGATTCAGCCAGCCGAGCTTTTCCAGATCGA
>JANXVS010000243.1 GCA_025351555.1 Pseudomonadota bacterium
ATCGTCTTTTCGTTCTGCAAGCCATCGCGTGCGCCGACTTCGACGATGCGAACATTGGAAGGAATGGATGTCATTTGGGTTTTTTGCGTTGCGCTTGAATAACACTGTGTTCGAATTCATCCACCGTCTGATTCAGACGCACCATCTTGATGTCGGGCTTGTCTGCGAATATGGAGCCGTGACGCAGAATTTCCAGCATGCGCGTGCGATCGCCGGTGACGAAGACGTGCAATTCGTTCGGGGTCTTGCTTACGGTGCCATCGATTTTGCGATCGACGATCTGCCTGGCGACGCGCTCGCTGTCCACGGGATACAAGTCGATGTGATTTTTGTCCGCCCGGTAGCGCGCAAAGTAAAAAGCCTTTTCCGGCACCGGATCGACTCCGTACACGGGCTTGATCTTGACGACATCCTTGATCGAGGTGTCGGCGATCACGACATAGTCGCTGCCGTCGGCGTGGACGAAGTTGACCGGGATATGAAATTGCTTCAGCGGGCCGCCCTTCTCGGGTTGATCCAGGAAAATGAAGTGGCATTCGTCGTCGACGTAAAACGCACTCGCGCTGTCCTGCTCATCGCGCGGACCCCACAGGCCCTTCCAGCGCACATCGCAGGTTTCGATATTGTCACCCGGTGGCGATGCGAAGCGCGTTTCAGTGCAGCCGCCGAGGATGCCGCTCATGCCGAGCAGGGCAAAGAAAAGTATACGAGTACAGGATTTCACTTTGTATCCTCGACGCGGATCAGCAGGGCGTCGGCATCGACGAATTCACCAGCTGTCGCGCGCAGTTCGGCGATCGTGGCTGCGCGCGGCGCGCGCAGGGTCAACTCCATCTTCATCGCTTCCATCACGAGCAGTTCCTGACCCTCAACGACCTTGTCGCCGTTCTTGATCTTGACCAGCACGATGCGGCCCGGCATGGGCGCGACGATGCGGTCGCTGGCGGCGAGGGCGGACTTCTCGTAAGCGAATGCGCCAATTCGCGCCAGACGCTCGCGCTGCACGCCGTCGTGAAGCAGCACGACGTCAGCGTCGACACGAGCGTGAAACCTGCGCGCAATGCCATCGAATGTTGCATTGAGGATACTTTCGCGCAGAACTGCAGCGGCGACCTGGCAATGTACCTGGGCGCATGTCAGCGTGTAGTCGCCCGCGGCGCCATGCGCGTCCACTTCGATGCGCTGTCCGGCATGGGTGAAGCAGACGATGCGCTTTCCATGGTGGCCCAGGCGCCAGGCGTCGGGACGCGACCACGGCGAATGCGGATCGGCGGTGACATGCGCCTGCGATTGGGCTTGCGCTTCCTCGTCGAGCAGCACTGCGGTCGCGGCGGCGAACAGTGTTGTCGTCTCTGGCGCAGCATCGGCAGGCAGGAACTCCTCCAGATGCCGGTCCAGGTAGCCGGTATCGATGCGGCCTTCGATAATCGCTGGATGCCGCACCAGTCGTTCGAGAAAATCGATATTGGATTTTGGCCCGACGATATCGCACTGCGCGAGTGCCTCGCGCATGCGCTGTAGCGCCTCGGCACGCGTGCGATCCCACACCACCAGCTTGGCGATCATCGGGTCGTAGAAAATCGTTACTGTGTCGCCTTCGATCACGCCGCTATCGACGCGCACATGTGCACTTTGCGGTGGAAGCCGCAAATGCTGCAATTTACCCGAACCTGGCAGAAAACCTTGTTGCGGGTCTTCCGCATACAGACGCAACTCGATCGCATGGCCGTCGGTCGGTACCGACTTGTTGCGGATCAGCGAGCCGGGCAGGGCAACACCGGCGGCGACACGCAATTGCAGCTCAACCAGATCAAGTTTCAACACCATCTCGGTGACTGGATGCTCGACCTGCAGGCGCGTGTTGATCTCCATGAAATAGAAATCGCCCGCGGGCCCGACGATGAACTCGACGGTGCCTGCATTGACGTAGTCGAGCGCTCGCGCCGCGGCAACGGCCGCATCACCTATACGTGCGCGCAGTTCCAGCGTGAGAAACGGTGATGGCGTTTCTTCGAGCACTTTCTGATAGCGGCGCTGAGCGGAGCATTCGCGTTCGTTCAGATGAACGGCGTTGCCGTGGCTGTCGCCGAAGATCTGGAATTCGATATGCCGCGGCGTTTCGATATAGCGCTCGAGCAGGACGCGGTCGCGGCCGAACGCATTCTTGGCTTCACGCTGGCAGGATTCCAACGCAGATGCGAATTCCTCGGCCTTGCGCACAACGCGCATGCCCTTGCCGCCGCCGCCGTACGCCGCCTTGATCATCAGCGGGAAACCGATGCGCTGCGCCTCGCGCGTGAGCAGGCCGGCATCCTGATCCTCGCCGGTGTAGCCGGGCACTACGGGCACGCCGTGCCTGGCCATCAATTCCTTGGCGCCGGCCTTGGATCCCATCTTGCGCATGGATGCTGCGGACGGGCCGATAAAGGCGATACCGGCGCACGCGACGGCTTCGGCGAAATCGGCATTCTCCGAAAGAAAGCCGTAACCGGGATGGATCGCCTGCGCACCGGCTTTTTTTGCTACTTCGATGATTGCATCGCCGCGCAGATAGGAATCCGCCGGGCGCGGGCCGCCGATCGGATAGGCGAAATCTGCCTGGCGCACATGCTGCGCGGTTGCGTCGGCGTCGGAGTAAACCGCTACAGTCTGGATGCCTAAACGTCTGCACGTCCGCATCACGCGGCAGGCGATTTCGCCACGATTGGCGATGAGGATGCGGGTGAACATCATTCGCCATCCCAGTAATCAACTTTGGATTCAGCTCGTCCGATATGACGAAAACCCTGTACGTTTCCATTAGCATCGCGTTGATTCTCGGCAACGAGGAATTTTCCGGAATCCGGGTAATCGCATATTTCCGGATAGATCAGGGTGCTCACGGCCAGATACTTCAGTTCGGTG
>JANXVS010000248.1 GCA_025351555.1 Pseudomonadota bacterium
GCCCGGGGGCGCGCGATTCCAGTCCCACTTGCGTTGTGCCGGAATCGCCGAAGCAATGCCGATGACAGGTACTTGGGCCAGACGCGCGTCGCCCTTGAGCTGGGCGCAAAACGCGACCGCTTCGACAGCGGCACCGGAGAATTCCATCACCACCACGTCGATCTGCGGGTTCTGCTCCAGGAACGACAAGGCCTCCTGCAGATCCTTGGCCGTATATACGGCATCGAAATTCTGTGCGTCCAGGGTATCGAACAGCACACGGCGATCGTCGCGCTGGGTGGTGACGATGAGTACCGAACTCTGGCTGGTTGCCTCGCTCATCAGGTCACCCAGCGTCCATCGCGCAGGCGCGGGTGCACGCTGGCGACCGACTGATGCGAGATACGTTCGACGAGTTCATTCAGGCCGTCGGGCAGATGCACCTGTTCGCCAATGAACACCACCTTGCGGTCGTTGCCGGTGCGCAAGCGCGCAATCTGCCGCAGCAGGCCCAGGTTGGGTGGACGCAGGTGATCGTTGAATTCGCTGAACAGATACACGCCAAATTGCATGCTTTTCAGGATGTAACGCAGGGCATCGGAGGCGCGCTTGGAACCGGGAACACCCACGTCGCGCTCGCGCAGACTGACGATACCGGTGTCCGCCTGCCAGGAATAGACCGACTGCCCCGTACGCAACGCCAGCAGGCGGAACTGGGCCAGTACATCCGCCGCATTCGGCGTTTCGATCGCAATCAGGTTCTGCGGCGACTGCACGATGCGGTCGAATAGTTTGGGAGTGACGAAGACTTCGGCGGTGTTGCTGGTCACGGTGACGACTTTTCCCTGTTGCGCACGAGCGAGCACACCCAGTGATTGACCGGAGGCGCAGCTTGCCCGGATTATAGCCATCCCGCCAGCCCGGGTCTGCCCGGACCCAAACTTGAGACCGCCATGTTCGAAGGATTGCGCTTTACCCACTGGAAGGCCGATACCGATGCCGAAGGCATCGTGGTGCTCACGCTGGATCGTGCCGATGCATCGGTCAACGCCCTCAACCGCGTCGTGCTGGATGAGCTTGCCCAGATCACCGAACGCCTGTCGTTCGAGCCGCCCAAGGGCGTGGTGATTGTCTCCGGCAAACCTGGCGGCTTCATCGCCGGCGCCGATATCCGCGAGTTCGAGACCTACGAAAAGCAGGGCGGTGTCCTGGCCAGCATCGAGAACGGCCAGCGCGTGTTCCAGAATCTTGCCCGTCTGCGCTGTCCGACCGTCGCCGCGATTCACGGCTACTGCGTGGGCGGCGGCACCGAACTGGCGCTGGCTTGCCGCTACCGCGTCGCCACGCGCGATCCAAGCACCAAGGTCGGCCTGCCCGAGGTCAACTTGGGCATTCACCCCGGCTGGGGTGGCACGGCGCGCCTGCCACGCCTGATCGGTGCGTTGGAAGCGTTGCCGATCATGCTGACCGGTCGCGCGGTTGGCGCGGAGCCGGCGAAAGCCCTTGGCCTCGTCGATGCCTTGTCCACGCCGGAACTGCTGCTGGATAGCGCGAAAGAGTTGATCCGCCATCCGCGCTCACGCCCGCTGATACAGCGCGCGACGGCCTGGGCGACAAATATCTGGCCGGTGCGGCAGATTCTTAGCATCATCATGCGCAAGCAGACCGCGACCAAGGTGCGGCCCGACCAATACCCGGCGCCATTCGCGTTGATCGAAGTCTGGCGTCGCGGCGGCTCGAGCATCACGCAACGGCTTAAACTCGAAGCGCGCTCGGTCGCCAAGCTTGCGCAGACATCAACCTGCCGCAACCTGGTCCGCGTATACTTTTTGCAAGAACGTCTCAAAGGTCTGGGTGCTGGCAGCGACGCGAATATTCAGCGCGTCCACGTGGTCGGCGCCGGCGTGATGGGTGGCGATATCGCCGCGTGGTGCGCGTTGCGCGGTTTCGATGTCACCCTGCAGGATCGCGAGATGAAATTCATCCAGCCCGCACTGGATCGCGCGCAGGATCTGTTCACCAAGCGCCTGAAGACACCCGACCGCATTGCACCGGTGGCGGCGCGATTGAAGGCGGACGTCGAAGGCAAGGGCATCGCTAATGCCGATCTCGTGATCGAGGCGATCTTCGAGAACCTGCAAGCCAAACAGGATTTATACCGCAAGACCGAACCGGCGATGAAGCCCGGCGCCCTGCTCGCGACGAATACCTCAAGCATTCCGCTAGATGAACTGCGCACCGCTGTGACTTCGCCCGGACGTTTTCTCGGCCTGCACTATTTCAATCCGGTGGCACAAATGCCACTGGTGGAAATTGTGCGTCAGGATCATCTGGACGAAGCGAACGAAAAACACGCGCTCGCGTTCTGCAAGGCGATCGACAAGTTGCCAGTGCCCGTCAAAGGCACACCGGGTTTCCTCGTCAACCGCATCCTCATGCCCTACCTGCTCGAAGCCATGCGCCTGTTCAAGGAAGGCGTGCCTGGCCCGGTGCTCGACAAGGCAGCGAAGAAATTCGGCATGCCGATGGGGCCGATCGAACTGGCCGATACCGTGGGCCTGG
>JANXVS010000251.1 GCA_025351555.1 Pseudomonadota bacterium
GCGCTCGCTGCTGCGGCTTGATGCGTTGCGTTTCATTTGCAGCGCGGATTTTCTGGCGTCGCGCTGAGGAGACCTCATAAAAATGTTCGTCATTCCCGCGTAGGCGGGAATCCAGTGAAATACTAGCGCGAAGCGCACAAAATGAGCTGTTGTACTACGCACACATTTATTCGACTAGCGGCGGTACGGGTAAATTTATGCCAAAGGTCCATTTCCACGCGTCGCCGTCTTTGATATAGATCGACGTGCCCCAGATAGGCCCGACCTTCTGGCCGAAGCAGGTGCCGTCCGCACCACCGTTAAATGTCAGGATGCCGACTGTCGGCGAGAGCATCGTGCCCGCGGCGTCGGTGACGCTGACGCTCTTGACGGTGCATCCCTCGCTGGTCCAGTCCTTCAATGCGTCGGCCTTGGTTGCGAAGTAGGTGCCAAAAATATTGATAAATGAAATTTCCCTGGCCGTCAGGTCCGCAATTTTTTTGGCGTCGTGTGCTCTCCAAGCTTCCCAGAGTACCTTTTCGTGCGTGAGCATGGCATTGGTGCCGGCATTTGGCGCGTAGGTTTTAGCTTGGTCCTTTTCAGGCGCTTGCTTCCTGTCAGCCGGTTTTGCGGACGCCGCTTTTGGATCGACTATCGGAGCTTCGGCGTGGAAGGCGCCTCTCCATTTGTCGCCGTCGCGAACGTATACGCTCGCCACCCAACTGGCAGCCGGGACCTTTGCTCCGCCGCAGGTGCCGCCAACGATTATCTTGTGCGTGATCAGCGCCGCATCATTGCCGAGCGGCTTCATCTGCTCGTCGGACAGAGCGTAACTCGTGATCTGGCAGTCAGCGCCGGTGTATTCCTTTGTCGCCGATACCTTGTCGAGCTTGCCCGATGAACCATAGCCGACAAACTTGTCCGAAAGAAATGTGTCCCAGAACTTTGCGTCCTTGGACTTCCACGCCTCGTATGCACTCTTTTCAAGCGTTACGAGTGCATCCATTGTAGGTGCGGCCTTTGCAGGCCGGTTAGCGGCGATTGCATTGTTCGCCAGTGCATTGCCGTCGCAAGCCGTGAATACGAGAGCGGCTGCCGCAGCCAATACGAAAATTTCATTCTTGGTCATAAATTGTTCCCTTCAAGAATTTATTGTGGTGACTTCAAGGCCAAAGGCCGTACTGACTATTGCGTAGATGGGGGCAGCGTACTCTGCCTCTCGGACCACAACAATGGCGTGGTCAGTGCGGAGGTTTTTCAAGGCAATTGGCGCCCACGTGCCTGCGCCCGCCACATCGCTATCAGTGCGAAGCCGACCAGGGCGCCACCCAGATGGGCAAAATGTGCGACGCCGGCCTGGGTGCCGGTCACACCGAGCACGAGTTCCAGGATCATGTAGCCGACCACGGCGATGCGTGCGGGAACCGGCGCCGGAATAAAGAACAGGAACACTTTCGCCTGCGGATACAACACCGCGAACGCCAGCAGCAGACCAAACACGCCGCCGGAAGCGCCCAGGGTCGGGTAGAAATCATTGGGCTGGAAAAAGTGGGTCACGATCAGTTGCGCAATCGCTGCGCCAAGCACGCAGGCGAAATAGTAAAAAGTATACCGGCGCGCACCGAGCGCGTTCTCGACCGGCCCGCCGAACATCCATAACGCCAGCATGTTGAAGGCGATGTGCGGCACGCCGCCGTGCATGAAACCGTAAGTCACGACCTGCCACGGCTCGAAGCCGACCATCGTCACGCCGCCGTTGTCGAGCCGGGCCGGCTGATGCGGGCCCAACGGCCACAGGGCGAAATGCGCCAGCAGCGTATCGCCTGTCGCTATCTGCGCGAGGAAAACGAGTACGTTGACGATCAACAGCACGCGCGTGACTAGTGGAAATTGCGACATCGGCGATGGCGTCCGTGGAAATGGGTTAGGCTCAATGGCACTTACTTAAGCTTCTAGAGATTCGTAGACCCGTATCTTACGACGAGCCGTGGCTCGAGATGTTTTCAACCACGGGTAGGATTTTGGTCGTCGTTTTCGCGCGCGGGGTTCA
>JANXVS010000279.1 GCA_025351555.1 Pseudomonadota bacterium
AGCAGGTCGAGATCAGTTTTGCCGATACCGGCAACGGCATCCCGGACGACATCCTGCCAAAGATCTTCGACCCGTTCTTTACCACCAAGCCGGTCGGCGAGGGCACCGGACTGGGGCTTTCCATCGTGCACAAGATTCTCAAGGGCCATGGCGGTTCGATCAAAGTGAGAACGACGCCAAAGAAAGGTTCGGTATTCACGCTTACTCTGCCGGTGGATGGGGCCGGTACAATCAAACCGGTTCCCGCGGCCGCGACCGCGTGACCCTGATTTTTGTCAACCTGATTTTTGCCAACATGATGTTTTCATGAGACGACCGTGATCGAGCCGCTGCGCGTCCTGCTGGTCGACGACGAAGCACGCATCCTGCGCGCGCTCAAGGCCTTGCTGCGTGACTGCACCACGTTCTTCACCACCAATCCGCTGGAAGCCGCCGCGCTGGCGAAACAGCATGATGTCGATGTCGTGATCTGCGACCAGCGCATGCCGGAAAAGCCCGGCATCGATGTCTTGCGCGACATCAAGGAAGTCCACCCGCGCGCGATGCGCATCTTGCTTACGGGCTATTCCGATCTGAAAGCCGTGCTCGGCTCAGTCAACGAAAGCGAAGTGTTCCGCTTCGTCAACAAGCCCTGGGACAATTCCCAACTCAAGGCGCTGGTCGCCGAAGCCGGCCAGATCGCGCGTGAAGCACCGGTGATCGTGCGCGATCCACTACCGCCGAACGAACATGATCGCGCGCGTACCCAGGTCGGCGTGCTCGTGATCGAGGACGACCCCACCGTGCAGCAGCGCCTGCGCGAGATTTTGCAGCCTTATTACAAAGTAAACTTTGCCAATACCGCCGAGCGCGCACTGCAGATCATGGAGCAGCACGAAACCGGCGTTGTCATCTCCGAAACGCAGGCCGGCCGCAGCGACCTGACCGCGTTGGTCAAGGCGCTGAAGCAACATCATCCACATATCTCCACGGTGATCCTCACCGAACGCGCCAATGCGCAAACCGCGATCGACCTGATCAACGAAGGTCAGGTCTACCGCATGTTGATCAAGCCGGTACGCATGGGCACCTGCCGTCTGAGCGTGGATTCGGCCATCGGCCGCTACTGGCAGCTCAAGCAGAACCCGCTGGCCGCGCGCCGATTCACCGCCGCGGCGCCATCGACGGAAAGTCTGCATTCGCCGCTGCGTCTGCCAGCCGCATTGCTCAATCGCATCCGCTCACTGCCAGGGCGTCTGCTCGGCGCTGCGCGGCTTTAGCCGAAAAACCAGTAGCAGACGCCGATAGACGTAATCACGCCGGCCAGATCCGCAAGCAAGGCGCAGCCCACCGTGTGCCGGATGCGGCGGATGCCGACCGCGCCGAAGTACACCGCGATCACATAGAACGTCGTCTCGGTACTACCCTGCACGGTCGCAGCGACGAGTGCGGGAAAGCTGTCGACACCGTTCGTTTTCATCGTCTCGATCAGCAGCGCGCGTGCGGCGCTGCCGGAAAACGGTTTTACCAGTGCGGTCGGCAAGGCGTCGACGAAGCGCGTGTCCCAACCCGCCGCGTTCGTCAGCCAGCGGACGCCGTCGAGCGCGAAATCCAGCGCACCGGAAGCGCGCAGCACACCGATAGCACATAGCATCGCAACCAGATACGGCAGTACATCCTTGGCCACGTCGAAGCCCTGCTTCGCGCCGTCGATAAAGCATTCGTAGACCGGCACCTTGCGCACGGCGCCCACGATCAGAAACAGCAGAATGATCGCCATCATCGCCAGATTGCCGAGCAGCGACGAGAACGCCGCCAGCGCCGCCGGCGTCATCGACGCGAGCAGGGCGATGAACCCGGCCAGCAGCACGGCGAATCCACCGAGATACGCCAGGACCACCGGATTCCACAATTTCAACTTTTGCACAAAGGCAACACTGAGCAGTCCGGTCAGCGCGGAAGCACAGGTCGCGAGCAGGATCGGCACGAAGATCAGGGTCGGATCGTGCGCGCCTTGTTGCGCGCGATACATGAAGATCGTCACCGGCAATAGAACGAGCGATGACGAATGCAGCACCAGGAAAAGGATCTGCGCATTGCTCGCCGTCGTCTTGCTCGGATTGAGCGTCTGCAACTCGCGCATCGCGCGCAGGCCGATCGGCGTTGCCGCGTTGTCCATGCCGAGCATGTTCGCCGCGAAGTTCAGCGTGATCAGGCCGATCGCCGGATGACCGCGCGGCACTTCCGGCATCAATCGCGCAAACAGCGGCCCGAGCGCACGCGCCAGCAGATCAACCAATCCCGCCGCCTCGGCGATACGCAAGAAACCCAACCACAACACCAGGGTGCCGAACAGCAGCAGCATTACCTCGACCGACAGCTTGGCCATGTCGAAGAGGCTCGCGACCATCGCTGCGAACACTTCCGGATGACCACCGACCAGCCATTGCGCCAAGCCGGCGATTGCCGCGATCAGGAAGAAGGCTAGCCAGAGGCGGTTTAGCATGCGAGACACCAACGTGCGGGTGCGTGCAAGCATGCCATAGTTGCTTGCACCGGCTCGGTTATCTGGAACTTCTCGCAAGAATGTCGAATTACACCGCATCTCGGATAAAGGTCCGCGGGCGGGTAAGATGGGTGATGGATTTTACTGACTACCACGCCAAATATTTCGCTTACGAGCTGACGAAACGTCATCCTTCCGACAGTATCAAAAAGCTGGCTGGCGCAGTTGCCGGAGCGCGGGTTGATCTCAATCCGCATCAGGTGGATGCGGCACTGTTCGCGTTCAACTCGCCGTTGTCGAAAGGTGCACTGATCACGAAGATCGAAGGGCGATTGGCGCAAAATACCGGGGTTGAAGCCCTGTTGACAATATGCTGGAAACTACTTGAGGGCGTAAGAAAATGCGGTTGAACGATGAAACGCTCGAATTTCTCCTACGCAATATCGAGTCTGATCGCGCTGAGCGCAAGGGAAGTTTTAAGGGAGATGCGCCCGAAGCGGTTCGGCAAGCGATCTGCGCGTTTGCAAACGACCTTCCAGGCCATCAGGCGGCTGGCGTTGCATTCATCGGAGTCCGTGATGATGGCCAGCCCGCTGGGTTGCCGATTACAGATGAGCTTCTACGCAATCTCGCCAGCATCCGCAGTGACGGAAACATCCTCCCACTACCGAGCATGACGGTCGAGAAGCGGACTCTGCTCGGCGCCGAGGTAGCCGTGATCACGGTGATACCGTCCGATGCGCCGCCGGTGCGCTACAAGGGGCGAACCTATATCCGTACCGGTCCGCGGCGCGACATTGCGAACGCCCAGGACGAACGCATCCTCAACGAGCGTCGCCGATACCGCGACTTGCCTTTCGATTTGCAACCCGTGTCTTTCGCCACATTGGCCGACATCAACCGCAGTGTCTTTGAGTCCGAGTACTTGCCGGGCGCATTTTCCGCTGACACGTTGGAGGCCAATCAACGTAGCTACGAAGAGCGGCTCAGCGCCTGTCGCATGATTGATTCCGTCGAGAGTGCCGTGCCAACCGTATTGGGTAGTCTCGTTCTGGGCAACAGTCCACGTGATCTGATTCCAAGCGCCTATATCCAATTCCTGCGACTGGATGGCGAGGAGCTGGATGCACCGATCGTCGACGAGGCTGCGATCGACGGGCGATTGGGCGAGGTCCTTTCCAGGATCAACGACAAGATCAAGGCCAACATATCGACAAGCGTGGACATCGCGTCGGCGGCAACCGAAGGGCGTCGCTGGGACTATCCGCTGGCGGCGCTGCAACAGTTGGTTCGAAATGCCGTCATGCACCGTGCTTATGAGAACACCAACGCGCCCATTCGCTTCACCTGGTTTCGCAACCGGATCGAGATCGTCAATCCTGGCGGCCCGTTCGGCATGGTGACGCGTCAGAATTTCGGTCGTCCTGGCGTCACCGACTACCGCAATCCCAATCTGGCGGAAGCGATGAAAGTGCTCGGCTACGTGCAGCGCTTCGGCGTGGGTATCGCCACGGCTCGGCGCCTGTTGAGCGAAAGCGGCAATCCGCCGCCGGAGTTCGAGCCGCGAGACACGCATGTTCTGGTAACCATCCGGAGAGCCGCATGACCGTTCCCGTCCTGACCTTCTTCAACAACAAGGGCGGTGTCGGCAAGACGTCCTTGGTTTATCACTTGTCGTGGATGTTCGCCGAGCAGGGAAGACGCATTCTTGCCGTTGATCTTGATGCGCAGGCCAATCTGACCGCGGCGTTTCTGGACGAGGATCATCTTGCCGCACTCTGGGATACCAAAAGCCAAGAGGCCAACACGGTATTCCAGAGCATTCGTCCGTTGCTCGATGTCGGCGATTTCACGCCAGCCAACTATCTGGTCGTAGGCGACCGGCTTGCCTTGATCCCCGGCGATTTGGCCTTGTCGAGCTTTGAGGATCAGCTCTCGGAAACCTGGAGCAAGTCGCTCGACGACAAAAACCTTGCGCGTCAGTTCCGCATCCTGACCGCGTTCTGGCGGATGGCGCAGGACGCGGCGAAGCGCTTTGATGCGGATTTGATCCTGTTTGATGTCGGTCCCAATCTGGGTGCGATCAACCGTTCGGTGCTGCTAGGCAGCAATCATGTCGTCGTGCCGCTGGGAGCCGACATGTTTTCCTTGCAAGGTCTGCGTAACCTCGGCCCCACTCTCAGAGACTGGCGAACAGGCTGGACGAAGCGACGCGAAAACTGGCCACAGCCGGAGTTCGTGCTGCCCGGGGGCGACATGCGCCCGGTGGGCTACATCGCCTTGCGGCACGGAGTGCGACTCAGTCGTCCCGTGCAGGCTTATACACGTTGGCTCGACCAGATACCCGCGGAGTTCCGCCGCAGTGTTCTTGATGACCCGCTTGGCGCCGACACAGCGCCTGGCATCGAATCCGATCCGTACTGTCTTGCCATGCTGAAGAATTACAACAGCCTGATGCCACTGGCTCAAGAAGCACGCAAGCCGATCTTCTTTCTGAAGTCTGCGGACGGCGCTATCGGAGCGCATGCGAATGCCGTGCAGAGTGCATATGGAGATTTCAAGACCTTGGCTGCCAGTATTGCTGAGCATATCGGTTTGGCGGAAGTCGCTTAGCAAATGACAAAAAAACAAAAACTCGAACTCACCTGGATCGGCAAAGAAACGCGCCCCAAGCTTGAGCCGCGCATCCTGCTTGAGGATCGAACGAAGAGCTATCACGCAAAGCATCGCATCTCAGACAGCGACATCTTCGACAATCGCCTGATCTTCGGCGACAACCTGCTGGCGTTGGAAGCGCTGGAG
>JANXVS010000309.1 GCA_025351555.1 Pseudomonadota bacterium
GCGCTCGCCGCTGCGCGCATCGGTCGCTTCCAGTCGCGCCGGATGACCACTATCGTCGCACAGCCACACACGCAAATCGCCGTCGGCGCCTGCTCCTGGCAAACGGCCGTTGCTGCGGAGCCGATACACATGCGCCGCGCATTGGCTGGTCCTTGAGGCGCCTTCGATGCGCACGTCGCGAATCGACGCGATCGCCTGGCGCATCGCTGCCGGATCGAACGCCGTAATTGGCAGCAGTTCGCGATCGGTCGGCACCCAGATGCCGAAGGTATTGATCCAGGCGCGGTCGGGCAATGCGATGAATTCAACCTCGTCGGTGCGCACATGGATGCGATCCGGAAACACCACGTCCACCTCGCCCGACAGCGCAGGCAACTGCGGGCCGAACACATGCCCTTGCGCGTACGCGCGGAAACCGCCCGCCGCGAGCACGCTGTCGAAAGCGCGCTGCACTGTCTCGCGCGGATCCGCGTGCGCTGGCGCAGCAGCCCAGGCACAGAGCAAAACGAGGAGGATCTTCAAGGCAAGTCCACGAGTGACGGGTGCAACGAGTATACGTTGTGCGCAATGAACGCCCGGTTAGTCAACTCGCCTGGCTATTGGCAGACGTGATTCATGCAGGTGTTGCTTCAGCGACCACTTAAACCATTCGCAACGGAATATTCTTCGGCTCCGGTTCTTCACTCATCGCGCGCAGGTACTGGCGGTCGAATGCTGCGAGTTGGCTTTCCAGTTCCGAGTAAGGACCCGCTTGCCACGCGCGCGAGGTGACCCCGCGATACGCGTTCAAGCACAGATCCCAATCCTGCCGGTTGGTCAGGTCCCACAGCGCGATTGCCGGCTGCGGATCGAAACCCGGCGCGGCGATCGCATCGGGATGGAAATACCATTCGCAGACGATGCGCGTGCGACCAATCGCCAGCGGCTGCAAACGGTGCACCATCACGTAATCCGGATGGAACGAGAAGAATGCGCCCGGGAACAAAGTGTAATAGTACACTCTGCCGCGTTGTTCGTCGTTCAGACCCACGAATGGCGGCGCACAACGTTCGCCTCCCAAGGTCATGCTGCCTTCGCGGTTGGTCATCCACATCGGGCCGCCGAGTACGGGGCCTTCGTCGAGGTCGTTTTCCGAGTTTCTGAACGGCGCCAGCTTGTTCAGCAGCGGATGCGCCAACGGACAGTGGTAGCACTCGCTGAAATTGTGGAAAAACATTTTCCAGTTCGCATCGACCTCGTACACCTTGCGGTCCGCCGCGCGCAGTTCGGATGGCTGCCACTCCCGGAAACGGCCGACCAGACCCGGCAGCGCATCGGCAAAGGGCTGCGGCTGATTTGCAAGATTGACGAACAGGAAACCTTCCCAGTTCGTCAGTGCAACCGCGTGCAGCGGATAGTTCGCTGGGTCAAAACCGGCGACCTCGCTCATTGTCGGGACATTGCGCAGCGCGCCGTCCAAGCCATAGGTCCACGCATGATACGGGCATTGAATCGTGGCGCCGAGTTCGCCCGACGCCTCGCGGCATAACCTGCTGCCGCGATGCCGGCAATGATTGTGGAACGCGCGAATGTCACCACCGCGATCGCGCAGCACAATCACGCTTTCGCGTTCGAGTTCAAACAGGAAATAACTGCCGGGTTTTTCCAGCTGCGAAATATGTCCGGCGAGTAGCCAGGATCGAAAGAAAATCCGTTCGTGCTCGATTTGAAAAACCTCGTTCGAGACGAAGTATTCGCGATCCAGCGTGTGCTGGCCCAAGGAACTGCGCTTTTTCATGCCGGCAATCTCGCGTGTTGCGGGGCGAATGCCAAGAATACTGCGGAGCAAGCCTCACCGCACCTGGAGCGAGTCCGGCTTCTTTGCCACTCAATCCCGCAATGCCGCTTCCTCGCGCCCCTGCTGGCGGATGATCGCTTCCTTTCGCGCCTCCTCGATGGACATCATGATCGCGCCCACGTCTGCGCTGCGCTCGTCGAAAACGAACCGACCGGTCAATTTGGAATCCGGCTGCAGCGCGCTCTTCTCATACAGCGCCCACATCTCTTCGCCGAAGTGCGTGGCGCCGAGTTCCGGTGCGAAGCGCGCAAGGCTGTCGCGCAGGTTGTGCACGTCGCGCACCAGCATTGCGCGCGCGGCGTTGTTGCCGGCGGCGCTGACCACCTGCGGAAAATCGATGATCACCGGCCCGCTCTCTGCAACCAGCACGTTGTATTCGGACAGGTCGCCGTGGATCAGCCCCAGGCAAAGCATGCGTACGACGTCGCGCATCAATTCCTCATGGAATGATCGCGCCAGTTCAGGCGTCAACACCACTTCGCCCAGACGCGGCGCGCTGTGATGGTGTTCATCGGTGACCAGTTCCATCAGCAGCACGCCGTGGAAATAGCCGCGCGGCCGCGGCACGCGCACGCCGACCGCGGCCAGCCGGTAGAGCGCGTCGACTTCGGTATTCTTCCATTCCGCTTCCTGTTCGCGGCGGCCGAACTTGGTGGCCTTGCCAATCGCGCGCGCCTGGCGGCTGCCGCGGAACTTGCGCCCTTCCTGGTACTGCACCCGCGCCTGGAAACTGCGCTGTGCCATGTCCTTGTAGACCTTGGCGCAAAGCACCTCGTCGCTAGCGCGAACGACATAGACCGATGCTTCCTTGC
>JANXVS010000357.1 GCA_025351555.1 Pseudomonadota bacterium
CGCACCCAGGAAACCTGGGATCGCCTGGAGCAGGTGTTCGAGACCCGCGTTTCCCATGCGCTGGCCAAGCTCGGTGTACCCGGACGCAAGGAACTGGACGAACTACTCAAGCGCGTGGATGAGCTCAACCGCGAAGTCAGAAAGCTCAACGGCACCGCGCCGAAAACCAGTCTGAGCCGGGTCGTGAGCACCACGGTCAGGCGCGCGCGCGATGATCTGAGCGACCTCGCCCGCGAACTGGAAGAAGCCCAGCTCGCCGCCAAACAAACCGCCAAGCGCACGATCGCCAAGGTCACGAAGACGATCCGCTCGGCCACTCGCTAAGAGTAAAACAGCGCAAGTTTAAAACCCGCCAGCCATGCAAACACCGAAGGCTCCCTCCCCCTACGGCTTTGGCTGGCGGGTTTTTTTGTGGGTTACCGATGCGTTTTGCACGCCGGCTAGAACCGTCCTTGGTGCGTTGCCGTTCGCCATCCATGGCTCACCAGAAAATGCCGCACGCGATGCTCTCGCATCGCGTAAGCGCGCCATTTTCTACCAATGAATTCCGCGCATCAAGGAAGCAAACGCAACCTGCTCGCTGGTCGGCTCTTGTTGAATTTCGGCGCGGCCCTTCATACCCTTGGATGCGGTCGAATCGGGGAACAGGCGGAACGCGGTGTTGATGATGATCTCGTAGGCGCGCGGCGCGATGGCGTAGAAGATTTGCGCGAACGTGCCCAGCCGCGTCGCCAGGCGCACGGGGCGCTCGACGACGGCTTCGACGACGAAATCCGCCGCTTCTTCCGGCGTCCAGGTCGGCACCGAATCGTACATCTTGGTCGGTGCGATCATCGGCGTCTTCACCAGCGGCATGTTCACCGTGGTGAAATTAATGCCCACGTCGGAAAACTCGGCCTGCGCGCAGCGCGAGAACGCGTCCAGCGCCGCTTTCGATGAGACGTAGGCGGAAAACCGCGGTGCATTGGTCAGCACGCCGATCGATGAAATATTGATGATGTGGCCGCGATGGCGTTCGGTCATGCCGGGCAGGAAGCCCATGATCAGCCGCAGCGATCCGAAATAATTCAGCTGCATGGTGCGCTCGAAATCGTGGAAGCGATCGTAGCTCGACGCGATCGCGCGCCGGATCGAGCGTCCGGCGTTGTTGATCAGGATGTCGACGCCACCGTGTTCGGCAAGAATTTTCTTCACCAGTTCATCGCAGGACGCCAGCTCGGCAAGATCGGCGACATAGGCGTGACAGACGCCGCCAGCGTCGGTAATCTCCTTGCGCGTGGCCTCCAGTTCGTCCTGGCTGCGCGCGCAGATCAGCACCTTGGCGCCAGCTGTCGCAATCTTCTGCGCCACCGCCTTGCCGATACCGGACGAGCCGCCTGTAATCAGCACCGTGCGGCCTTTCACCTTGCCGGCAAGCGAATGATCGATGAACAGATCCGGATCCAGGTGACGCTCCCAGTAATCCCACAGGCGCCACGCGTAATCCTGGATATCGGGCACGCGGATCTTCGTGCCCTTGAGCGCGCGCTCGGTCTCGCGGCAATCAAAGCGCGTCGGATAATTGATCATCTTGATCGCGTCGGCCGGGATGCCCAGATCGCGCAAAAGCACATTGGTGAATCGTTTCACCGGCGGCAGGCTGGCGAGTGCCTGCTTCACCATCGACGGAACGAAGGCGAACATGCGCGCGTCCACGCGCATCGTCATCTGCGGTGCGTGGCCGGCGCGGGCAAAGATGTTCAGCACCTCGCCAATGCGACGCGGCGCCGGGTCGGTAATATGGAAACAGCCGCCGTCCAGGCCCGGCTTGTGAGCGATGTGATCGATCGCCGCAGCGACGAAATCCACCGGCACCATGTTCACGCGCCCACCTTCCAGGCCAATCGTCGGCATCCACGGCGGCAATGCTTGGCGCAGCTTTTTCAGTGTGCGGAAGAAATAGTACGGCCCGTCGATCTTGTCCATCTCGCCGGTCTTGGAATTGCCGATCACCACGCCCGGACGATAGATGCGGTGCGGCCGCGCGTAGTCGCGCACCAGCGCTTCGGAATCGTGCTTGGTCTGGAAATACGGATGACCGAGATCTTCG
>JANXVS010000364.1 GCA_025351555.1 Pseudomonadota bacterium
TTGCCACGATCAGGTCTGCTTTGCCGTCGCCATTTAGATCGACCGCGGTGACCGACCTTGGATTAGCGCCGGTCGCGAAGGTCTGCTGTGCAGAAAATGTCGGCGTCGCAACGCCGGGCGCAGTCGTGTTGAATAATACGGAGACGTTGTTGTCGTGATAGTTCGCCACAACGAGGTCAACTTTGCCGTCCCCGTTCAAGTCGGCCGTCGCGACGGCGACCGAATACATGCCTGTTGCGAATGTCTGTCGCGCAGCGAAACTCGGCGCGGGTCCGATGCCCGTGGCGCCATCCGCCTGCAACTCGAAGGCGACGCTGGCGCCTGTGCTGGTGTTGACGCTTAGAGTGACCGGAATGGTCGCACTAGTCGCCCCTGCGGGAATGATGATGCTGCCTGATGTCGCGGAATAATCCGTGCCTGCGAGTGCTGTGCCATCGACCGTGTGGTAATTCAGCACGGTCTCAAAGCCCAGGTCACCGCTGCGCGTGACAGGGAACAGCATTGTGACGGGTATGCTGCTGGTGCCTTTGGTGGCATCCGCCACCGTGAGCGTGGTGGTGTCTGCGACTGCCGGGACACTCAAGCAAAAACCCAGCGTAATCGCCGGCAACCAACGCCACATCGGGATCTGCAAACGAGCAGAAGCCTTCGATCCGTACTTCATGGATTGCTCCTTGCGAATGGGAAGTCATCCCGTGGAATGCTGCTCGTACTTCCGCTTTTGGTCGTTACCAGCCGCCAACAATCTTTAGTTAAATATCAGTCACCTCCATCGCTTCGTTAACCTCGCAGATCAAGCGCTGGTCCGCGTGCCCTCACCTTCCCTGCACCAGCACCCCACTCGCCACCAGCTCGCAAATCCACTGCACGTCACGATCCATCGCCCGATCGCGCGACATGAATTCTATACTTTTACGGATTGTGGAAAATGCAGCACGCACGCCTTCGCCAGCGTGGAATTCGCCTTCGGCGGCGAGTGCGGACATCAGGGAATTCACCTCGGTCTGAAATTGCGCGTGCTGCGCGTGATCTGCCAGTGGCGCGTCGGAGACCTTGGCGGCGAGCGCCTGCCAGTCGCCGCGGGCGGCGAGCGTACGGGCGGCGTTGAGCATGTCCTGGCGATATTCCAACGCCTGCGCGGCGGTATACAATTCCAGGGCAAGCACGTGCGACAGGTCTTCGGTCATTTCCAGCACATGTCGCGCCTCGTTCGTGCCCATCGAGACATGGTCTTCGGCGTTCGCGCTGGTCGGAATCGAATACACGGATGCCGGATGCGCGCGCGTCGCCAGATCGTTGACCAAGGCGGCAGCGGTGTACTGCACGATCATGAAACCGGAATCGGTGGCATCCTCATTGCCGATCAGGAAGGCCGGCAATCCATCGTTCGTCGCCGGATCGACCAGCTTGTTCAGGCGCCGCTCCGAGATCGACGCGAGCACCGGAATCGCCGCCTTGACGTAGCTCATCACCAGCGCCAACGGCATGCCGTGGAAGTGGCCAGCGGAGATCACCTGATCTTCAATGACTTTCGCGTTCTCGGCATCCGGAAAAATCAGCGGATTGTCGGTCACCGCATTCAATTCGATGTCGATCACGCGCTGCGCCTGCATCAGTGCATCGCGCACGGCACCGTGTACTTGTGGAATACAGCGCAAACTATACGAATCTTGCGGCTGATGCTTCTTGCCGCCTTTGAACGGCAGGAAGCGCATGTAGAACGCCTGCTTGCCGTGGCGCTGCGATGGCGGCACGTAGTCCCAGCAGATGTCGAAGCGATGCGCCTGATCGATCGGATCGCTCCACGAGTTGGCCAGCCAGGTACGGAAGCGCGGCACCAGATGATAGGGAATATCGGCGAGGTTCGAGCCTTGCAAAAGGCGGCGCAAGTTTGTCGCAGTTTCGACCTGTCCCGGATGCGGGCGTAGCGCGTGCACTGCCGCCTTGAACGCCGAGGTGCGGCCGGCGAAGGCGTCCAGCGTCATCGCCGCCGCGAGATCGGCGGTGGCTAGCAATGTTTCCAACCGCTCTAGCGCCATCACGGCCGTCGCCAACATCTGCGCGGTGCCGTTGTTCAGCGCCAGGCCTTCCTTGAACGACAACCGCACCGGCACCAGCCCGGCGCGTTTGAGCGCTTCGCCGCCGGGCATGCGCGAGCCTTGATAGAACGCCTCACCCTGGCCGAGCAATACGATCGCCAGATGCGACAACGGTGCCAAGTCTCCACTGGCACCGACCGAGCCCTTCTCCGGAATCACCGGAATCACATCGTGATTGAGCAGTTCGGCCAGCGCCTGAAGGGTTGAAACACGAATCCCGGAATGTCCGCGCATCAGCGTGTTCACGCGGATGGCGAGCATCGCGCGCACGACCTCGGGCGCAAGCGGCTTGCCGACACACACGGCGTGCGTGATGATGAGATTGTGCTGCAACTCTTCCATCAGTGTGCCGTCGCGTTGCTCCGGATTGCCGCCGGGCAATTCGTCGCGTGCGCGATGCGCGCCAAGCAACTTGTCGGCGTTGCTGCCGAAGCCGGTGTTGACGCCATAAATCGGCTCGCCACGCTGAACTTGGGCGGCCAGGAAATCCGCGGTGCGCTGCACGCGTTTGAGCTGGTCGGGCGCCAGTCCGATCAACGCTTCGCCACGAGCGATGACTGCAACCTGATGACGCGTCAGGTGGGTGCCGTTGAGCAGGATGACGTGCCTGGTTTCTGCGTTCATGCCGGCATCACCTGCGCCTGTTCGAGTTCAACCCGTAGCGTTTTCACCAGGTCGGCGCGTGGCACCTCGAACTGATCCTGCTTGCGCATGTCCTTCACCGTGACGACACCTTTGCTGATTTCATCCGGCCCGAGCACCAACACGAAGCGGATGCCGGCGCGATCGGCGTACTTGAATTGTTTGGCCAGCTTGCCCGACTCCATCACCACTTCAGTGGCGATGCCGGCGCTGCGCAGGTGATGGGCCAGTTCCAGATACGCCGGCATCTGTGCCTCATCCATCTGCGTGACCAAGGCCGTGACCGTGCTCTGCGCCGCGCCGAGCAGTTTGGCTTCGCGCAACTGCCAGAACAGGCGCGTCACCCCGATCGAGATGCCGACCCCGGGCAATTGTGACTTTGTATAATTTGCCGCGAGATTATCATAGCGTCCGCCGGAACAGATCGAGCCGATCTGCGGATGCTCGTTGAGCGTCGTTTCGTAGACTGTACCGGTGTAGTAATCCAGGCCGCGCGCGATCGACAGATTGATTGCGTAATGCGTTTCCGGCACGCCGAACGCCTTGATCAGCTCAAGCGTCTCGCGCAATTCCGAAACTCCTTGGCTCAACGTGACGTTGCCGGTTTGCAAGGCGTCCAGCTTGGCCAGCGCATCGGCATGGCTGCTGGAACGGATCTGCACGAAATCCAGAATTTTCTTTGCGGACTCGGCGGACAGACCGAACGCTTCGCCCATCAGCGTGTCACGCACGTGGTCAGCGCCACGTTTGTCGAGCTTGTCCACCTCGCGCAGCCCGAGCGCCTGCGCCTGCGGGTCGACGATGCCGAGGCTTTCGAAGAATCCGCGCATGAGTTTGCGGTTGTTGAGCCAGATCGTGAATGGGCCGATGGCCAGATCGCGAAACACACTGTAGATAACGGCCGGTATTTCGGCGTCATAGCGCAGCGACAACGTGTCCTTGCCGATCACGTCGATATCGGCCTGATAGAACTCGCGGAAGCGGCCGCGCTGGGCCCGCTCACCGCGGTAGACGCGCTGGATCTGATAGCGCCGGAACGGGAAACTCAAATCGTGCTCTTGTTCGGCGACGTAGCGCGCCAGCGGCACGGTCAGATCGAAGCGCAACGCAAGTTCGGGTTTGCCGCCCTGCTCCAGTGCTCCGGTCGACTGCACAAAGTATACTTGACGCTCGGTCTCGCCGCCCTGTTTGGTCAGCAGCACGTCGGAAAATTCCATCACCGGAGTCTCCACCGGCAGGAATCCGAAACGCTCGAAATTGCGGCGGATGGTGTCGAGCATCTGCTGTAACGCGATCTGGTCCAGCGGCAGCAGTTCCATCACGCCGGGCATGGTGCGGGCTTGGGTCAACGCCATGGATTCCTCGGAAATTCGCGCGGCCGATCCTGCCGCGAAGGGGCGCATAGCCTAGCAGATTGGTGCATACAGGTTGCGTCGCCGCGGCAGCGCCGTTATCATTTGCGACTTCATCGCGGTTCCCTCCGCGACAAACCGGCCAGCCTTGGCCGGACGATCAAATTTCGGGGTGTAGCTCAGCCTGGTAGAGCGCTACGTTCGGGACGTAGAAGTCGCAGGTTCAAATCCTGTCTCCCCGACCATCATATCAAGAGAGTTGCGAGAAACCGGCCAAGTGCCGGTTTTTTCGTCAGCTTGCAAGCAGCCTGCCTCGTCCATTGACGTTGCACGCCGGAAAAGCACGAGTCAAAAAACTACGATATCGACGTCTGACTGATCGCTCGATGTGACGCTGAGCGTCGCTTCTGTTCCGCCTGGATTCGTGCATTCGGCGCAGAAATAAATTCTTGACACCATATCGCTCGTCTCGGGCTCAAGATTGCGATCGTTGATCGTAACGATTACCTGAGGATCCGGCGCGAAAAAAGCCATGTTTGAAACCGCAATATGCTCGTGCTGCCCCAGCAAGACCCGGTACCGCTTTTCGCTCTCCGCTTTGATTTTGGGTAGGTAGTTTGGATATAGGGGCATCGAGGGTTCCGCAATGGCAAGTTCATCGCTGATCGGCTTTGCCGGCATAAGACCCATTGGGCCAATATACCTGGTTGGTGTCACATGCAGATTGGAGAGTATTGCTCTTGGCAATCCCACCCAATGATGCCGTCCAGGCTCACTGCCGCCTATCTCTGCATCATTACGGCCACAGATGAGTTGCATTTCGATTGCATAGTCGTACAACAGATGCCTGGCCAGCGCTCCATGAACTGAAGGCGCGACTTGCGAACATAAGAATTGTCCGCTCTCAGCCATCGTGTATGCCGGCATCAACAAAAATGGAGCCGTTGGTCCCGCCGCTGCGGCGACGTCATAGAGCGGAAAGAAATTGAACGGCCAGTTGCCGTTGATTTGAAATCGTGCGAAGCAAATTGTGCAAGCACTGAACGCAAGCACTGACATCGCGACAATTAGCGTTCTGGCCGCGCGAGAAAATAGGGATTCCGTGATTTGATCGAGCCCTATGGCAACAATACCGACAAGAACCACATGCAACAGCGTGGACATGTAAAACGGTGATGCGTCACGAATCAGGCTCGTTGTAAAGAGAACAGCAAAAGCAATGGAAAGCATGGCGACAATCAACGAACGCTGATTTCCCTTGTAAAAGCTAATCGCCAACCCTGACATCCCCAAGATTCCACTGCTTCCGATTGCTATAGTCAACATGATGGCGACTTGACTGGGT
>JANXVS010000366.1 GCA_025351555.1 Pseudomonadota bacterium
GCAATGGCGCGAAGATGCTCCATGATGTCGCGGTTGTTGCTGGTCATGTCCACCAGGCGGGTGTCGATGTCGGCGACGCGCAGGCGCAACAGCGGCACGATGTTGGGATTGGACCGGAGCGCTTTCGCGGATTCGGCGATGCCCTGCTCGGACAGGCCAGTGCTGCACGGATAGTCGAGAATACCGTGGATGGCGGCGTAGTCGCCGGTGCGGATATAGCGGTCGCCGCAGTTCTTTCCCAGCGCGCGCTGCACGTCGTTCGGCAGGCTCATGCGAACGGCCTCTCGGTAACGCGAGTCCCTGCCCTCCCTGACCAGGTTATCAAAGGTGGGAATGTTGTAGAGCCGCATCGCGGTGTCGCGCAGGGCCTGGTCTCGGATCAGGCCGATGGCGCCGGTCGAGATCAACTCGTCGTAGGTGGAACGGCGGCGTACTCGCTGTTTATATTGGGTGGCGCGGTAGGCGCTGACCAGCAGGGCTTCGTCCGACATCGCGGCCGTGCCATCCAGTGCATTGACCGCCTGATTCGCGTTGGCCAGCACTTCGTTGCTGTAGGCGATCAGAAGCTGGTAGCCCCAGTCTTCTTCGCGCAGGTCGGCTTTCAGGCGCTCGGTGAACACCGCGGATTGCTGGTCGGTGACCCGCTGCTGGTTCCAGTTCGACACCTGCATGCCGATGAAAACGCCGAGAACGACGATGACCAGTTCGATGGCGAACGCTGTCCACTGCTGTTGCTTGAGATGCTCGGCAGCGCGGCGCAGGATCATGGCTCGCGATCCTTATCAACGAAATCACCATAGTCGGGACGGCAGGATCGTCCGGCATCTTTGGGCGTTTGAAACCTCTTCAGCAGACAGTTTGCTGCGTCGACAGTAACGGCGGAATCGGAGGCCCACTCGCGCAATCGCTGCATATTCTGCTGGAACTCTGGTTTCAGATTTCCCCTCTCGTCATAAAATTTATCCGGATCGCCGGCGCGCGGCAGAATTTCGTTCTCCACGAATTCGGAGTAACGGACAAACTTGACTCCGATGCCGTCAAGTTCGGAATAGTAGTAGCCAATTTCGAACATCAGGTTCGGATGGACGAGATCGGCAAGCCCTGATTGCTGCGCCACTTGCCACACGGATTTCGGCGGAGTGTCCGAACCCCTGAACCGCATGAAATAGGGTGCCGGCTTCTCGCCCCGCGCACGCGCCGCATCAAAGGCCGCAAGTCCCTTTGTGGCTTTATCGCCGTACGTTCGCGCAACCCGAATGTAATCGCGCATGTCGGCACGAAAAGCATCGAGAACCAGCGCTGTTCTCTCACGCTCGACCCGCGCCTGATTCCAGTTCGATACCTGCATGCCGATGAAGACGCCGACCACGACGATGACGAGTTCGATGCCGATCGCGGACCAGTGCTGGTGCTTCATGTGTTCGATGACGCGGCGCAGGATCATGGTGCCCTACCCTTTTCCTGCGCTGCTTCGGCATCGGCGATGAGTTTCTGGAAGCGCGGGTCCTTGCGCAACGGGTCCCAAAGCGGATCGCGCTTGAGCCGTTCGACCGACACCGACTGGCCCGCCGGTATCGCCAGCATCTGGCCGAGCAGCTTGATCGCTTCGTCAGGTGCGCCGGCATGGGCGTCGATCTCGGCGAGGCCCTCGAGCTGGTAGATGCCGAAGTACTTGTCATTGGCCAGCGGGAACACCTCAGTGGCCCGCCGCGCGGCCGCGATCGCCTCGGCATTCCGACCGAGGCAGACCATCACCCAACTCGTCTGCTGCAGCAGGCTGAGCGAGTCCGGTTGCTGCTGCGCTTGGGCCGTCAGCAACGGCGCCAGCGCGGCGCATTCAGACTGGACCGACTCTCGGCGTCCGGCGATCACCTGGATCGCCACGCGCGCGACGCGTTGCGTCAGCCGCTCCTCCTCGCTGTCCTGCGGTGCCGATTCCCATTGCTTGAGCGCCGCGTCAAACTTGCGTTCGAACAAGTCCGGATACACACGCGGATTGACCAAGTTGAACAGATCGCCCGCCAGCAGGTTGTGGTAGGCAATTCGCCACAGAGGCAACGGGTCGAATGCCTTGCGCGCGCCGGCCACGTCGCCGAACCCGAACAGGCGGCTGCGCAACAGGAAGTCCTGACCGTTTGTATCATCGACGCTGATGGCGCGCGCGCGCATGAATTGCGCGTCCGCTTCCGCGTAGCGCCGGAGGATCAACAGGGTGGTGCCGAGTTCGTCGATCTCGATGTTGCTGCGCGGCGAAATCTCGATGACGCGCTGCAACGACACCAGCGCCTCGGCCCAGTGGCCCAGACGGCGATCGACATAGGCGATACCCGCAAGCGCATCGGTATTGTTGGGCGCAAGTCGTATGGTGTGCTCGAATTCCGTCGTCGCCTCGGCGTAATGGCGAAGGCCCCAATAGTTGTAGAAACCAAGCGCTGCGTGCGCCACGGGCAGTTCGGGTGCCAGTGCTAATGCGCGATCGATCCAGGTCTTGAGCTGCGCCAGTTCGGAAGTACTCAGGCGCCGAGTGGTCCAGTGCAGCGATAGCTGGTTGTAGCCGCGGCGCGCATACGCCAGCGCGAAACCAGGATCGAGCGCGATTGCCTTCTGGAACTCGCTATCAGCCGCCGCGTAGTCGACGAACTCGTTGGTTTCGAAGGCCCGATACAGCTGAACCTCGGCACGCAGGTAGTGATCGTAGGCTTCGGGGTTTTCGGTCGGTGCCTGCGAAAGCGCCTTCGTCTCCTGCGGCGACATTTTTGCCTTGAGCACGTCGGCGATCTGTTGCGCGACCTCGCTTTCCACCGCGAACACATTCTTGAGATCGCGGTCGTAGGTCTGCGCCCACACGTGGGTGTCGCTGCGTGCGTCGATCAACTGCACGTTGACGCGCACCGCGTCGCCAGATTTCTGTACGCTGCCTTCGACGATGTGCGCGGCGCCTAGCTCGGTCCCGACCGTGCGCAGATTGTCCGGCCGGCTCGCGTAGCGCTTGGTGGACGTGCGCGAGATCACCTTCAGATCGGCGATGCCGGCCAGCCGCGTCAGGATTTCGTCCTGCATGCCTTCGGCGAAATAGGCGTTGGCCTTGTCGTCCGACAGATTCTCGAACGGCAACACGGCAATGGATTTCTCCGGGACCGCCGCAGGCGCCGGCGATGATGACGGCAGCGGCGCCGTGCTCGTCTGGCTTGCCGTCACCGTGGCCGGCGACGCTTCGGGCGCACGCTGCGCCACGCGCCAGAGCAGACCGCCGCCAATCGCCAGCAGCAACGCAAGAATGAGCAGCTCAGTTCCCGTCGCGCGCTGCGCACCGCGCTCGCCGTGATACCACGCGAGCACAAGCGTCACGAAGAACCCGACCGCGAGCACGACGATGAGACCGCGTTCGATCAACTCTGGCCAGCCGAAGCGCTGCGCCACGATATCGAGCCCTTGCAGCAGCGCAAATCCTGCTGCCACGTAGGCCACGGCCCATTGCACCAGCTTGCGTTCACGCAGGCGCTGCAGGAAATCGTTCATGGATGCGCAGCCTTGTCGTCGTTCGCGTGTTCTTCAAGCAGCTTCTGGAAGCGCGCATCCTTGCGCAGCGGGTCCCAGGCCGGGTCGGTGCGCAGCGACGCGGTGGACACTTCGCGGCCTGCCGGTATGGCCAGCAATTGTTCGATGTGGTTCAAAGCCGATTCGGTCTCGCCGACCTGCGCTTCGATCTTTGCCAGCCGCGTGAGATAGAAAACCCCACCCACCATATCCCGAGACAGCGGCAGCAGATCGGCTGCCCGGCGCGCGGCTGCCAAGGCGGCATCTGTTTGTCCGAGCCCGGCATAAACATCCGCGAGATTGCTTTGTATACCAGGCTGCTCGCGCGGCGATCCCTGCAATACCTTCTGCGCGGCGAGAAACGCGGCGCGCGCCGGTCCGGTTTCGCCTTTGCGCGCCAGCGCCTGTCCGCGCAACAGCATCGCCGGAATCAAGACATTGCTTTTGTTGTCGAGCAGCCACGTCGGCGCCTTTGCAATCGCCGCGAGCGCCGCATCGGGTTGGCGCATCACCAGCGCAAGATCGAAGCGTGCCAGCGACGCGGAACCTTGCGGATCGTAGTTCGCAGGAATCGACGCCAGCGAGCGGCTCGTTCCTTCGAGGTCGCCGCGCATCCGCAGCGCAGTTGCTCGATAGACTTGCGCATCGATGCTATCCGGTGCCAGGGCCAGCGCGCGATCGCAGGCCGCCACGGCTTCGGCGTAGCGGCGCAATTCCATCAACGTGGAACCAACATCACCGGGCAGTTTGGTATTGCGCGGATCGAGCGCAGCCGCTTGTTCAAACTCGGATACCGCCTGCAACAGCTTGCCCTGCCGGCGGTGCACATAGGCCATCGCCGCAATGACGTTGGCGTCGGGAAGACCCGCGCGCGCGATGGCGAACTCGGCCAGTGCCGCCGCGTAGTCGAGGTGTCCCCAATAATGGACATAGCCCATGGCCAGGTGCGCTTGCGGCAGATTCGGCTGCAGCGCCAGTGCATGCGTCGCGGCGTCCTGTGCGGCATTGATCGCCTGCGGACTGGGATCCTTGCCGGTGAAATAGGCTTCGGCTTGCAGATAAGACAGTCGCGCATAAGCCAGTGCGAAATCGGGATCGGCAACGATCGCACTCGCGTACAAATCTGCTGCCTTGCGTACCGAATCGGCAGGATCCTTCGCGGTGGCCGCATCAATTTGGTTGTTTAGATATTCGGCTCTCAGGAACAGATCGTAAGCCTCGGGATTCTGCGTCGGCACATTTGCGATGCGCGCGGATTCCTCCGGCAGCAACTGCGCCTTCAACGCTTCGGCGACTTTTTCCGCCACGTCGCTCTGCACCGCGAACACGTCCTTGAGATCGCGATCGTAGTTCTGCGCCCACAGATGACTGTCGTTGCGCGCATCGATCAACTGCAGGTTGATCCGCACCTTGCCATCAGCCCGCTGCACACTGCCTTCGAGCAGCGTCGCAACGCCGAGTTGCTCCGCGACGATCTTCAGATTCGGCGGATGGCTTGCGTACTGCTCGGTCGAGGTGCGCGAGATCACTTTCAGATCGTGAATGCCGGCCAGGCGGGTGAGGATTTCGTCCTGCATGCCGGTGGCGAAATAGGCGTTCGCTTTTTCTTCGCTGAGATTCTCGAAGGGCAGCACGGCGATGGATTTGTTGCTGATGGGAACAGCGACGACTGCCGCATCGGTGGATGATGGTTTCGTCGTATTGGCGCTGGTGTTGCGCGGCGGCGTTTCAGCGCGGTACGACGGCTGACCCTTGAAGTACCAGACGAAGGCCAGGAGCGTGAGCACGGCCGCAATCAGCAGGATCGCGCGCGTACTGCGTGCACCGGATTCCGGCCTGACGCCGTTCGGCGTGATCTCGAACGCCCACGCAAACACCAGCGCAATCGGAAATCCCAACAAGGCTACAAGTATAAAAATGCGCAACGCCCACGGCGGCGCATCGAACGCGGGGAACCCGATCGACGCCGCCTGCACGGCGAGCCATGCGACCACAAGGTAGGCACCGCCCACCTTGAATACTTTGCGACGGGTCAGTTCGGCGAACAGGCTCATGGGTCGAGTATTCCCTCATGTGCTTCGGCCAGTAAATAGTTGAAAACCGTTCGGGCTGAGCCTGTCGAAGCCCTGTTGGAGCAGCAATAATGAAGATCGCCACCGAAGTTGATTTTCACTTGTCGAACCCCCTTTTCCTCATCAACGCCGCGAAGCGTGGTTCCGAGCGAAGTGGATTGAAGATTCTGTCGCCCTTGAGATAAATCAGCCATTGCGAATCCGCGGCGTCGGCCTTCTCCAGGTAATCCAGCGCGCGCGCGCGATCGCCAAGGCCAAGGTATACGATCGCCAGGTTGAATGGCGGCTTGTAACCGTGCAACGCTTTCTTTTCCAGTTCCTCGATCGCCGCCAGCGCGTGCGCTCGATCGCCCGAGGCCGCATACGCGTATCCGAGCCATGCGGTAACAAACGGCGGCGACTCCATCGCTTGGGCTTTCTGGAATTCCGCAATAGCGTTACCAACCTTCCCCGCCTGGATATCTATCCACCCGTTTCCCCATGGAGCAAAGAAGAATGTCGGGTCCAGATCCGCTGACCTCCTCGCCGCCTCTTTGGCCGCTTGATATTTACCTTGCCAGGCAAGCGCCATGAGATTGTCTATCGGGATTTGCGGGTCCAGCGGATCCAGTTCGGCCGCGCGCTTGCCCTCGGCCTCCGATTCTTCGAACCGTCCCTGAAACGCAAGCCCCAGGCCGAACTGATCGTGCGCAAACGCGTAATTGGGATTGAGTGTGAAGGCCCGGCGAAATTCGCGCTCCGAGCCCGCCCAATCAAACTGGTACCAGATTTTGTATACGGCAAGCGAGGTGTGAGCCTCGGCGGAAGCATCGTCGAGTTGTATCGCCTTCTCGGCCGCCGCTTTTGCCTTGGGCTTGGCTTCCGCTGCGGTAATCACGCCCTCGTTGAACGCGGCCCAAAGGTAGGCGTCTGACAGCCCCGAGTATGCCGGCGCGAAATTCGGATCCAATTTCACCGCCTGCTCGAACAGCGCAATCGCCTTGCTCAGATTTTCGTCGCTCGGGCGGTTGAAGAAATACCGGCCCTTCAAATAGGCATCGTGTGCCTCGGGAATTACGGTGCGCGCGCTCGTCAACCGTGACTGCTCGCTCGGAGTCAATCGAACATTGATCTCTTGTGCGATGGCCGACGCCAGTTCATTCTGCAACGCGAGCACATCGCGCGAGTTGCGCTCGAAGCTCTTGGCCCACAGGTGCTTGTCCGCCCGCGCGTCGATCAATTGCGCTGTGATCCGCACCTTGTCGCCGACTCTAAGCACCGAGCCTTCCAGAACCGCATCTACATTGAGCATTTTGGCGATCTCGGGAGTCGCAGGCCGATGCTCGCCTTCGAACTGCATCGTAGAGCCGCGCGAGATGACGCGCAGTTGGCTGATGATCGCCAGGTCGGTCGTCAATTCATCGGTCATGCCCTCCGCGAAGTAGTCCTGACCGGGATCGCCCGAATAATTGTCGAGCGGAAGCACGGCAATCGATCGGATCGCATGAGGCCCCACGGAAACGGAGTCAGAGTCTTTTTCCGGCCGCTGGTCCGATGCCTGCACGCCAGTCTTTGCGGCGGAAAGAGACTCCGACCCCGTTTGCCGTTGCGGCGCGAGCACGAATTTGTCGACGGCAAAGTATACAAGTGCAAGAATCAGCACCGCAATGATCAGCCGATCCATGCGCCGCGCCGTCTGCGGCGCGATCGATTCTTCCGGTTTCACCTCGGCGTCGCGCTTGATTCCCTGCGGCGTCAATTCGAACACCCAGCTGAATATCAGCATCGGCACGAAGCCCAGAGCCAGCGCAACGATCAATGCGCGCAACACCCAGCCGGGTACCTCGAACGCAGGGAATACCGTGCTCGCCACCTGCGTCAGCAGCCAGGCGCCGACGAGATACAACCCCGCCATGCGGATGACGTTGCGGCGACGCAGTTCGGCGAGCAGGTTCATAGCGGCTTCCCCGCCGCATCGAACCCGGCCTTCTTGAGCATGCGCAGATAGCGCGGGTCATCATGGTATTTCGCAAACAGCGGGCTGCGCAGCAGGACCACCGGGTCGCTACCACTCCTGTGTTGGTCGATCCAGTCTTCGGCAAACAGGAACAAGTCGTCGATATGCGACGGAAATACTGACGCGATGATAAGACTTTCTTTCCCCACAAGGCCCTCTTTCCCTAATGGATCGGCGATCGCAGCGTACTGGCCGGGATTGCGTGCAATCCGGACGATGGCGTCGCTGATTGCCATCTGTTTGGCTACCGCCGTTGCGCTTTCGCCACCGGCAGCAAACGCGTCGCGAACGCTGTCGCGCAGCTTTTCCGCATCGTCGATGCGGCCGGCCACGATGTAGCAGATGAACAGATTCCTGTTGATGTACTTGTTGCCTGGCGCCAACGCATAACCGGCCTGCATTTGCGCTACGCATTCGTCATTGCGGCCCGAATAGTTCAGCAGATAGCCGTACAGATTCCGGTACATTGGCGCCATCGGATCCAGCGCGACGGCGCGTTGCGCGGCTTGCAAGGCTTCCTCGACACGGCCTTGTGTTCCCAGCCAGTCGGTGTAGGCGAAGTAGAACTCGGGGTCGTTCGGTGCCAAAGCCTGCGCGCGCGGGAAGTGCTGATCGGCCTCAGCCCATCGCCATTCGTTGGTGTACAGATTGCCGAGCATGATGTGCGCACTGGCCAGATCCGGCGCCAGCTCGATCGCGCTGTCACATGCGCTCTCGGCATCGCGCTGGACCTGCGGAATTTCGGATTTGCGGTTCTCGGGAAGGTAGAACGGCAAGATGTTCAAGCTGCCGCACAAACCGGCCCAGGCTGGAGCGAATTTCGGATCGCGTGCCAGCGCCGCGTGATACAGATCGATCGAACGCTGCACGCCATCGCCGCGCTCCCGATACGCCCCGCGCGCCTGCAGATACAAAGCGTAGGCTTGTGGATCGTCGGTGCGCTGGCTGACCAGCGCTGCGTCGCCACCGACGCCCAATGGTAGTTTCAGCGCCTGCGCGATATTGCCCGCCACTTCCGCCTGCAAGGCGAACACATGCGCGAGCTTGCGATCGTAGTTCTGCGACCACAGGTGGAAACCGTTGTCGGTGCGGATCAGCTGTGCGGTGACACGCACCTCGTCGTCAGCCTGCCGCACCGAACCTTCCAGCACATAGGCCACGCCCAGCATCTTGCCGATCTCGCGCACGTCATGGCTCTGGCCCTTGAGCGAGAACACTGAAGTACGCGCGGTAACTTCCAGATTCGGAACATTCGCCAGCGCGTTCAATATTTCCTCGGTCATGCCATCGGAGAAATACTCCTGCTTCGGGTCGCCCGACATGTTGAGGAACGGCATCACCGCGATGGATTTGCCGGGAATCGAAATCGCGGGTGCGGTCGGGACAGGCGCGCCTTGCGCGGTCGACGCGACGGCAGGCACTGCGGGCATCGATGGCGGCGCTTGCGCGAAACGCCACAACAGGCCACCGCCGATGCTTAGTAACAACGCCAATATCAGCAATTCCGTGCCGCCCATTCGCTGCGCGCCACGTTCACCGTGATACCAAGCCAGCACAAGCGCGACGAAAAAACCGACGCCGACCATAACGAGTGCGCCGCGCATCAATCCGTCGGGCCAACCGAACCGCTGCGCGACCATGTCCAGCACCTGCAATAACGCAAACGCCGCCGCCGCATACGCCAACCCCCATTGCACCAGTTTGCGTTGCTTGAGACGTTGCAGGAAGTCAGTCATGCCGAAGCTCATTCGGGATATCCCATCTTCGCGATCAGTGCCGCATAACGCGGATCGTCCCGCAACTTGGCGAACACCGGATCACCGCGCAATCGCGGCATGCCGGTATCGTGTTCCGCATAGGCGCGATCGAGCCACTCGAAGGCCGCGTCTTTTTCGCCGCGCCAGGCATGCACCTGCGCGATCTGATAGGTGAATCCGGCCGCGTACTTCGCCTTCAACTCATCCAGCGCCTGCTGCGATTCGCGCTCGTGGCCCAACGTGTACTCGGCCGCGGCGATGCCGGCCTGACTGAAACCTTCGCCGCTGAGGCGGAAATGCGTGAGCGCGGATTGTGCCTGTCCATCCCTGAGGTCGGCGAAGCCCAGGAAGAATTGCGGCCAGCGCGCATCCGGGCTGATGTCGAGCGCGCGTTGCCACGCGGCGCGCGCCTCGGGCTTGCGCTCGAGGCGATACAGGTTGGCGCCTTTCGCCGCCCAGGCCGGCATTGACAGCGGGTCCGCATCGATGGCCTTGCTCACCAGGGCCAGCGCATCGGTATAACGCCCCAAATCGAACAGCTCCGCCGCATACTGGACCTGCACATCGCGGTTGCCGGGGTCGAGTGCGATGGCGTGCTGGAAATCCTGTTCGGCGCCTTTCCAGTCCCGTAAGAACGTGAGGCGATACCACGCGCGCGCCATGTAGCCATCGGCCAGATCGGGCGCCAGCGCGATCGCTTTTTCAATCGTGGCGAGGGCTTGGTCCTTGCCAGCGGCGCGCCGCGCAGAGCTGGCGACGAAATCCGCGAGCGCGCTCTGGGCAATGCCCAGGCCGACATAGGCGGCGGCGTATCCGGGATCGAGCGCGATGGCGCGCTGGAACGCGGCCAGCGCGGGCTGAAAGTCGTCGAACTGGCCGCCATCAAGGATCTTCTTTCCGATCAGATATTGCTCATAGGCTTCGGTGTTGCTGGTGCGGTGCGGATTCGTCAGTTGCTGATCCGGCAACAGCTTCACCTTGAGCGCGGCCACCACCGCGCCGGCAATCTCGTCCTGCACCTTGAATACATCGGTCAGCTCGCGGTCGTACGTCTGCGACCACAGGTGCGAGCTGTCGGCGGCCCGGATCAGTTGCGCGGTGATGCGCAGGGTATTGCCGGATTTGCGCACACTGCCTTCGAGCACGCTGGCGACGTTCAGCGCCTTGGCGATCGTGGCCACATCGGCTTGTTTGCCCTTGAACGAGAACGACGAGGTGCGCGCGATCACGCGCAATTGCGGCAACTGCGCGAGCAGATTCAGCAATTCCTCGGACAATCCATCGGAGAAATATTCCTGATCCTTGGCCTGGCTCAGGTCGATGAAAGGCAACACGGCGATCGAGTGCTCGTCGGCGGCGGGCGCCGTGGTCACGCTGAGCGGCGGCACATCGCCTCGGCGGAACGAGGGCTGGCCAAGGAAATACCAGCCAAACGCCAGCACCATGAGCACCGCAGCGATAACGAGCACGCGCTTGCTGCCATACGCCGAAGCATCGACCTTCACGCCTGCGGGCGTCGATTCGAACACCCACGCAAGCACCAGCGCGACCGGAAATCCGAGCAAGGCTACAAGTATAAAAATGCGCAAGGCCCACGGCGGCGCATCAAATGCCGGAAACCCGATCGAGGCCGCTTGTATGGTCAGCCAGGCAACGACGAGATAGGCCGCGCCGATCTTGAATACCTTGCGGCGCTGGAGTTCTGCGAACAGCGACATCAATGCACCGCCTTGCACGGCGCGGCAAGGCGCGGCTCTTCGACATGGAGCGAACGCAGCAGGTCCACGAACTTCGGCTCGCAATGCAGCGCGTCGAGGTGATGGTCGTACGCCAATTGTCGCGCGACATAAGGCTGGATCCGTACGAAGCGCCTAAAACGCTCGATCGCCAAGTCATTCCGCCCGATCGCCATGAACCAGAACATCGCATCGTAGGCGGCGAGCGGCGTGAGGCTGTCTTGATTCGATTGGCCATCCGGCAGATCGAGCAGTTTCTGCGCGATCGCCTGCACATCGCCCTTGCCATCGAGCGCGTCCATCTGCGCGTGGAAAAACTCCAGCGCCTGCGGTCCGCGCGCCTTCGCCGCTTCTTCGACTGCGGCGCGAGCGCGGGTGTAGTCCTTGCGCGACATCGCCACTTCAAACCGCACCAACGGACACCATTCGGACTCGACCGCCACAATCGTATCGCACAAGACTACCGCTTCATCATCGCGGCCGACGGTGACCAGAATGTTGGTGAGAACCGAGTTGACGATCCCCGACTTCGGGTCGAGCGCTGCCGCTTTCCGGCTCATCGCCAGCGCAGCATCGAGATCGCCCTCGTCCATAAGCGTTTCGCCGGACCACTGGTAGCCCGTCGCATAGGATGGCGCCAGAGTCAGTGCGCGCTTGAACATCACGCGCGCGGTGGCGAAACGAAATTCCGTCGCCGCCATATAGCCGAGCACGGCGTAGGGTTCCGGCAAACTCGAGTCAAGCGCGAGCGCGTGTTCGGCGGCGTCGCGTGCGAGTGGACTCGTCTGGGCCAACGAATCGCTGCCACTCCATTCCGGCAGGATCGCATAGGTGAGAGCCAGCCCAACCCAGGCCTTGGCGTAGTTTGGATCGCGCGTAAGCGCAGCACGGAACAAATCGATGGCATCGTGCAAATTCTTGCCACCGCGCGCCTGCCACAATGCCATTCCTTTCAGATACGAATCGTAGGCGGCCATGTCGGCGGTGTCGGCCACGGCTGCGCCGTTCGGATGCGCCGTGTCGAGCTTGAGCTGCAACTCGTTGGCGATCGCGTTCGCGATTTCGTCCTGGATTGCGAAAATGTCCTTGAGGTCGCGATCGAATGTCTGCGACCAGACGTGGAAGCCATTGCTCGCATCGATCAACTGCGCGGTCACACGCACGCGCTCGCCCTGCTTGCGCACGCTGCCTTCGAGCACCATGCGCACTTTCAGCTCGCGCGCGATCGTCGGGATTTCCTTTTCCTGCTTGCGGAACGAGAACGACGACGTGCGCGCGGCAACATGCAGATCGGACATGCGCGCCAGCACGTTGAGGATTTCCTCGCTGATGCCGTCGGAGAAGTAATCGTTGCCCTTGTCATCGGACATATTGACGAACGGCAGCACGGCGATCGAGCGTGCATCGGAAGCATCGCCCACTGGGCCGGGACGGTCGTACCAATACCAGCCAATGGCGACGGCAGCCAGGATCGCAGCGATCGCGATTACGCGCTTGTTGCCGATCGGAGCGACATCGACCTTGATGCCTTGGGCGCCGACTTCGAAAATCCACGCCAGCACCAGCGCGATCGGAAACCCGAGCAGGATGACGAACGTGACAAGGCGCGGCGCCCATTCGGGCAAGGCAAGCTGCGGAGCGACCGTCGAGGAAACCTGGATCAGCAGCCAGCCGACCACGAGATAGGCCACGCCGACCTTGAATACCTTGCGACGCTGGAGTTCGGAGATCAGGCTCATGGCGCGAAGTTTATCCTACGCGCACACATAATCGCCGCCGGGGTTTTTGCGGCAGCCATCGGGCGCGCCGTACTGGTCCCACAACGCGACGAATCCAAAATCGCGCAAGAACGCGCTGAACTCCGGCAGGGCACGCATCTCCCGGCCTTGCGGACTCCAGAGCAATACGAGGAAATCGGTGGTGTCGGCGGTCAACTGCTTGTGCATGACCGTGAGCGCGCGAGCGGGCTCGCCCAGTTTGTACAACTCTACAGGGAGCATGCCGGGGATGTGCTCATGCGGTTGCGCAAGGTATGCGTCGATCACGACCAAGGCGCGGGCGCGCGCGCGCGCATCGCCATAGATGCCAGCGGCAATCACGTCCAGGCTTTCCAGTGACAGGCCGGGGAATATCTGATTCGAGCCGCTGGCGAAAAGCTTTGCCGCCGTCACGTTGTCGCCGTGCGCGCTCACGACATCGGCCAGGTTGCGGTCGGCGAACGGCAGTCCCAGATCGCGTGCGCGTTTCAGCAACTGTTCGGCCTGCTCCAGATCGCCTCCGTCAAAATACAAAATACCGCGCCAGCGCAAGGCGTTCGGCAACATCGGGTCCAGTGCCAGCGCATGATCGATCAGTGCGATGCCGCGCGCGCGGTAGCCGGTCTTGACCAGGCTTAGCCCGAACCAGAAATTCGTGGTGACATCCTCCGCGTCCAGTTCCAGAGCGCGATCAAACGCCTTGCGCTGTTCGATGAGGCGCTGGGGAAACTTGCCGTCGGAGAATCCTTCGGCGGCGTAGGGTTCTGCCAAGGTCGGGTCGAGCACGCTGGCACTGCGCGCGTGCTGCAGCACCAGATCGTGCGTGGCCTGCAGATTCACATCTATGTTATTGACGATCACGACGTACAGTGCAGCCAGTCGCGAATGCGCGCGCGCGAATTTCGGATCGAGCCTGATCGCCTGCTGCAAGGCCGCGATGGCATCGGCATAATGCAACCCGTCGCGGCGGTTGAAGATCGCGCTCGCCTGCAGATACAGCGTATACGCTTCCGGATTGCTGGTCGCGATCGGAACCAGCCGCGTCTTCTGCTCACCTTGCAAAACTACCTGGAGCTGATCGGTGATTGCCCGCGCGATGCGTTCCTGCAACTCGAACACATCGGACAAATCGCCATCGTAGCTTTGCGACCACAGATGGTAGCCATCTTCGGCCTGGATCAGCTGCGCCGTGATGCGCACCTTGTCGCCCTGCTTGCGCACCGAACCTTCGAGCACATGCGCCACCGCGAGTGCCTTGCCGATGCTGCGCAAATCCTCGTTCTTGCCCTTGAACTGGAATGAGGACGTGCGGCCAGCGACCTTGAGATCCTTGATGCGCGTGAGCGCGTTGAGAATTTCCTCGGCGATGCCGTCGGAGAAATATTCCTGGTCGTGCGTCGGACTCAGATCAGTGAACGGCAGCACTGCAATCGACTTTGCCGGAGGGGGAATGGGGTCAGAGTCCTTTTCCGACTGATGGGCCGGCACGTGCGCGTTGGTATTGGCAGCGGAAAGGGACTCTGACCCCGTTTCCACGACTCGCCACAGCAGCCCGCCGCCGATCATCAGCAACAATGCAAGGAACAACAACTCCGTGCCGCTGACGCGCTGCGCACCGCGCTCGCCGTGATACCACGCGAGCACAAGCGTGATGAAGAAGCCGACCGCGAGCGCGATCGTGATTGCGCGCCGCACGCCATCGGGCCAGCCGAATTGCTGCGCGACGACATCCGTCACCTGAATCAGCGCAAATGCCGCGGCGACATACGCCAGCGACCACTGCACCAGTTTGCGCTGCTTGAGTTCCGCAACGAACGTCATGCGTTCTCCCCTGATGACCGCCTGCGCTCGACAGTCAAGTCAAACGCAAGCATGCCACAGGCGCGGGAATTTCGCCGCTTGCAGCCTTGTCCAACATGGTATGAGTCTGAGCGAGGGGTGTGATTCCAACATGGTATGAGTCTGAAGCGGTAGGCCGGATCGATCACGATGCTCAGCATGGTGATCGATATGAACGACAGTCAATTGAACACGGTGGCCGAT
>JANXVS010000372.1 GCA_025351555.1 Pseudomonadota bacterium
CCGTATGCGTTGTGCCAATGCGCTGTCGTCCGCGCCCAAATCAAGCAGCAACGCCCTCGCCTGATTCAGGTCACGCGTGGCAGCAGCATTGTCACCGGCACTCGCGTCCAATGCCGCCAGCGCCCACAGACTCCGTGCCAGGAAGGCGTCGGGGCGGCGACGCTGCAGTTCGATGATCGCCACGAGATCTTGTCGAGCCGATGACGATTGGCCTTGTGCGAGCGCAACTTCGGCCAGCAATTCTCGGCAGGCCAATGCATTGGGATGATTGGCGCCATCGTGGCTTTCCCAGATCGTCTGCGCTTTGCGCAGCTGTTCGGTGGCGGCATCAAAGCGCTTCGCGCTGAGCAGCATGACGCCGTAGTTGCGCAGCAGAGTGCCCAGATCGCGATGGGACGGGCCATAGTGACCTTCGATCCCGGAAATTCCCGCGACAAAATCGCGCTCCGCCGCCGCCCAGTCGCCGCGCAGGGCCGCAGCTTCCGCGCGTAATCCCAGCGCGTTCCAGGTAAGCACGTGATGCTCACCGAATTTGGCAACGCGGCGCGCAACGACATAGTCGAGCAGCTCCCCGGCAACCTGGGCTTGCCCGCTCGCAATCGCCAACCTGGCAATGATCTGCACATCGCTTACCAACCCCGGGTGATCCGGCCCAACCAGGCTGCGATCGACTGGCACCATGGGGGTCACCAAGGCGACGGCATCGCTCAGCCGCCCTTGCGCCAATCGCACCAGAGCCAGGTCATACAGGGCGAAGGTGGCGTCGTAGTTGTGCTCTCCGTTCACGCTCACAATCGCGGAGCGTATCTCGTTGCCGGCTATGGCGGCGGCGGCGAAATCGCCAAGAGCCAGCAATGTGAGCACGCGAAGATGTCCCACTTCGATATGCGTGTCGAAGAATTCCGATTTTGGATTCGCTGTCGCCGTATACAGCCGCTGCAGGGCGTCAACCAGCCCTGCGTATTCGCCAAGGTAATAGCGCTGGGCAGCCAGATCCGCACCGACCGACAGCACCTGGGGGTCGTCTTCGGCTCGGGTTTGCCGGTATAGGCCGAGTGCCCGCGTATAGTTGTCGCGTGCCAGCGGCTTGCGATCCAGCCGCGAGAACAGATCGCCGAATGCACGATACAGATCTGCCTGCACTTGGGGCTGCGCCTGCAGTCGATCGACATGCGCGGCGCCTTGTTCCAGCAGATCCTTCGCTGTCACCATTCTGCCGTCGGTGTTGTAGGGATCAGCGCTGCCGAACACGTCGAGCAGATACTGTTTCACCGCGTCGGCGACCCGCGCCTCGTCGAGCGCATGTGCGGCCGCAAGTTCGGCGCGATGCGCCTGCCACAACGCCGCGCCCATGCCCACAAGCAACGCCAGCAAGACAACGCTCGCGGCCGCGATCACGATGCGGTTGCGGCGGACGAACTTGACGCGCGCACACTGACTGGCCTTCCTGCGAGATGACGCTTGATGTCGCTAGCCAGACTCTCGGCGCTCGCGTAGCGCTGCGACGGTTCCTTCGTCAGGCAGGTCGCAGTGATCGCGGCCAGATCGCCGCGCAGTGCGCGCAGCAAACTCTGTCGACTGAGTCCGCGTGCAGCCGCAACCTCGGGACCGGCGCGTGCGGCCGCACCAGTCAGCCCCCTCGATTCTTGATCCAGCAATTGCATTTGCCGCTGAATCGGCGTGTGCGGCGCAAGTCCTGACGGGTGTGCGCCGCTGAGCAATCCATACAACAACACGCCGAGCGCGTAGATGTCGGTAGCCGTAGTTATCGGTTCGCCACGCAATTGCTCCGGCGCGGCGTATTCCGGCGTGAACGGCCGGTCGCGCGTGGTGCCATCGTCGTCCTCCAGCAGCTTGGCAATACCGAAGTCGAGCAGCTTCACGCTACCGTCTGCATTGACCAGAATATTCGTCGGCTTCAGGTCGCGATGCACGATCAATTGCTGGTGCGCGTGCTGGATCGCATCGAGCACCTGCAGGAACAACCGCAGACGCGCGCGCGGATCAAGCTGCCGAGCGTCGCACCAGCGGTCGATCGGCTCACCATCGACCAGTTCCATCGCGAAGTACGGAATGCCATTCGGCCCGACGCCGCCATCAAGCAAGGTTGCAATGTGCGGATGTTGGAGGCGCGCCAGCGTCTGCCGCTCGCGCAAAAAGCGTACGCGCACGTCGGGCGTATCCAGGCCGAGCCGGATCAGTTTGAGTGCGGCCTGCTGCTCGTAGGCGCCATCCGCACGTTCGGCCCGATACACCGCGCCCATGCCGCCGCGACCGAGAATTTCCACAATGCGCCAATGTCCACAAGTTTGCCCGATCAGCGAACTCACCGTGTCGGCCTCGCCGATCCCGGCGGCCAGATCCAGTGCGCGCCGATCCAGTACGCCACTGCCGGAATCCGCCACGAGCAACGCTTCCAGTTCCGCGCGCAGCGAAGCGTCATCGCCATTCAGGCCAGCGATGAATGCGGCGCGCTGCGGCGCGGCGAGCGGCGCGGCGTGGTCGAACAACTCGCCGAGGCGCCGCCAGCGTGGATCGGTATTCGCGTTCACGCCACGCCGGCTACGGCCAACTCGCGATGCAGGAACGCGCGCGCACGACGCCAGTCGCGCTGCACAGTGCGTTCGGTCAAACCGAGTTCCTCGGCGATTTCCGGCTCGCTCAAGCCGCCGAAAAAACGCCACTCGACGACCTGGGCCAGGCGCGCATCCAGTGCCGTCAGACGTTGCAGCGCCTCATCCAGCGCGAGCACGTCGGCAGCGCCGCTCTCGCCACTGCCGTCGGCAAGCGCACCGCCGGTCACCGACAGTGTCTGCATGACCCCATCGCGCTTTTGTGCCGACGCACGGCGCGCGTGATCAACCAGCACAAAGCGCATCGCCCGCGCGCCAAGCGCAATGAAATGGCGGCGGTCCTGCGGCGTGCACTGTGCGGCAGACAGCCGCACATAGGCTTCGTGGACCAACGCCGTCGTGCACAAGGTCGCGCCGCGTTGCGCGGCCAACTGGCGATGCGCCAGCCGCTTGAGTTCGGCATAGACCAGCTCGAAGGCCGCGTCACGCGCGGTTGCGTCGCCGGCGCGGGCCTGAGCCAGTAACTGCGTCACCGATTGCGATCGCGCGTCCATAAAATTCCCTCGCCCATCACAGCTTAGGGGCGCGTCGCGGAGGGTGCAAGGCGGACAAATGTCGGGGTTTGTCCCGTTTCTGCGAACTGTTATTGAAAACCACTCTACTTCACTGCGGAGAATGAACATGATCGTCAACTGTGCACGGGCTTTAGCCTGCTTGAGCGGCCTGCTTATCGCCGAGTTTTGTGCGGCGGCAACCTCGTTGGACTCTACCGGGGATCCGCTCTTTGGCACTGATCTCGGCGCCGGTGGCGGCCAAGTCAGAATTGCTTTCGATCAGGGCGGCAGTAATGACGAGCAGCCCTTGGCACTGCTGCGCACTTCGGGCGGCAAGTATCTTTTGGTCTCGGCCGTCACCATAAGTGCCACATTTCAAACCGAGATTGGCCTCGTACGGCTGAACCCGGATGGCAGTGTGGATACCAGCTTCGGCACGGCCGGCAAAGTCGTCAGCAACGTGTTGAATTCTCCCACAGCAGCGACTCTGGATACGCAGGGCCGCATCGTCGTCGTGGGCAGCAAGACTTCTTTCAACGACTTCGGAGTCGCCCGATTCCTGCCGAATGGCAGCATCGTCGAAGTTGGCAACGCTGACGGATCGTTGCTGCTGGCGCGGTTGAACAATAATGGCAGCCAGGACTTCAGCTTCAATGGCGGCCAGAGCTATCGCATCTTCCCTTTCTCGGCGGGTGCCAGCAGCGGGCAAGGCGTCATCATCGATAGCAGCAGACCCGTCATCGCCGGAAGCGTCAATGGTGGCAGTCCTGGCGGCCGAGATCTGGCCATCTTGCGGCTGCAATCGGATCTGGTCTTCACGGACAGATTTGAGCCACCTCAGTGAGTGCCCCAACGCCACTCACGCGGGGCCAATTGATTCTCGCTGGGTCGGATCGGCAACCAAGTCCGCCGCGCAATCGGCACGGTCGCTTGCAACAACGATCTGCTCTTTGCCGACAGTTTCGATTAACTCACAATGCCGCTGGTTTACTTCACCTCACTCATCGGGAATCCCCTCATGACGCTATCGCCCCTGCTGGTCGTGGCAGCCTTGCTGCTCTCCACACCATCTTTCGCTGCACCCGAACCCATCATCGATATGCACCTGCACGCCTTGCATGCGGATGATCAGGGTCCGCCACCGATTGCAATACCTGATTAGCTTCGTTCCTCAGCCAGCGGTCGCGTGATTTGAGACGGCGACGGGAGATGGTAGCACCCACATTCGGTATGGAGGTGGGTCATGGCGATGAACCAAGTGCAGTTCCAGGCAGGTCTGTCCATGGTGGAATTCATGGCGCAGTACGGGACAGAAGCGAAGTGCCGCAGTGCGGTGTTCCGGTCACGTTGGCCGAAGGGATTGCGCTGTCCGGCGTGCGCGCGCCGAGGCCATTGG
>JANXVS010000375.1 GCA_025351555.1 Pseudomonadota bacterium
GGAAGATCGCATCGTCAAACAATTTCTGCGTGCGCAATCGCAGGCACCGGCAGCACGTCGCAACCTGCCGCCGCTGGTGAGCACGAACTTGCGGCTCAAGCTTGTCGGCGCGGCGCAATTCCCCGGTTGGGCGGAAACCGCCAGCAATCCGCGCGCGCGCAGTGCGGTGTTGCGCGTGGCGGAGCGGCTGCCATGAAGCGCGTCGGCGCCGTCATCGTGTTGCTGCTGCTGTTCGCGGTGATCGGCAGTGCGCTCGGCGTAATCTATGCACGCGAACAATCTCGTCGCGTATTTGTTGATTCCATCCAGCTGATCAAGGACCACGACGATCTGAATGTCGAATTCAGCCGGCTTGAGCTCGAACAGGCGACCTGGGCCGAAACCAATCGCATCGAACAGGTCGCACGCGGCCAGCTCGGCATGGTGTCGCCCGGCGCGGCGAACACGATCCTGGTCAAGCGGTGATGACCATGATCACAAATACACATTGTGGAAAATGTGCATTTTGCGCAGCGCATGCGGAATCGCGGAGGCGCGCATGAAGCTGCGTCCACGCCCACATCCGGTCAACACGCGGGCACGCCTGTACGTCGTGCTGATGATGCTCGCGCTCGGCTCTACCGCACTGATTGTGCGCGCAGTCGATCTGCAAGTTGTGCACAAGGATTTCTACCAGGAGCAGGGCGCCGAGCGTTTCCTGCGCGAGATGCCGATCCCTGTTTCGCGTGGCACCATCTTCGATCGCAACGGTGAACCGCTTGCGGTGTCCACGCCGGTGGAATCGATCTGGGCCAATCCGTCCGAGCTGCTCGAACACGCCGACCGATTTGCCGATCTGGCCAAGGCCTTGGGTACGGACGCGGCGTCGTTGCAGCAAAAACTCGAACAGCGCAAGGACAAGGAATTCGTCTACCTGAAGCGGCACCTGAATCCGGATGATGGCGCCGAGATCATGAAGCTCGCGATTCCCGGCGTGTCCAGCCAGCGCGAATATCGCCGCTACTATCCGAGCGGCGAAGTGATGGCGCACGTGCTCGGCGTCACCAATGTCGACGATCATGGACAGGAAGGTCTGGAACTGGGTTTTGATGACTGGCTGTCCGGCAAGCCCGGGGCCGAGCGCGTGATCCGCGATCGCATGGGCCGCACCGTCGAGGATGTGGAGATGGTGCGTGAACCCAAACCGGGCCGCGACATCACCCTGTCGATCGACCGGCGCGTGCAGTATCTGGCCTATCGCGAACTCAAGAGCGCGATCATCGAGCGCCACGCCAGTTCCGGCTCGATGGTGATCCTGGATGTTGCCAGCGGCGAAATCCTGGCGATGGTCAATCAGCCTTCGTTCAATCCGAACGCGCATGCGGCTGATCCGGCTTATCGGCGCAATCGCGCCCTGACCGACGTGGTCGAGCCCGGCTCGACGATGAAAGCGTTCACGGTCGCTACCGCGCTGGAAAGCGGCAAGTGGACGCCCGACACCAAGGTGGATACGTCGCCGGGCTATTTCCAGATCGGTACGTATACGATTCACGATGTGCACAACCACGGCATGCTCACGCTGACCGGTGTCATCACCAAGTCCAGCAATATCGGCGCGGCCAAGGTGGCCGAAACCCTGTCACGCGACAGTCTGTACGACATGTTCCATCGCTTCGGCTTCGGCGAACCCACGGGCAGCGGTTTTCCGGGCGAGTCGCCGGGTTTCCTGCCCATCGTCACGGCGTGGGGGCCGGTCGAGAAGGCGACGATCGCCTACGGCTATGGCCTTAACATCACACCACTGCAGCTCGGGCAGGCGTATGCGGCGCTGGCCAACGACGGCCGCATGCGTGCGCCAACCTTCGTCAAGGATGCGCGCAATCCCGACAACGCCGTGATCGATCCGCAGATCGCGCACAGCATCCTGCGCATGCTCGAAACGGTGGTGATGCCCGGCGGCACGGCGTTCCCGCAGGCCGTGGTCGCGAACTATCGCGTCGCCGGCAAGACCGGCACAGCGCACATCGCGCATGCCGGCAGTTATCAGAATCGCTACATCTCGCTATTCGCCGGAATCGTGCCGGCGAGCGCGCCGCGTCTGGTCGGCGTGGTCGTGATCAATGATCCGGGTGGCGGCCAGGGTGGCGCGTACTACGGAGCACTGGTCGCAGGTCCCGTATTTGCCAAGGTGATGGACGGCGCGCTGCGCCTGCTCGACGTGCCGCCGGACAATGTGCAGCACTGGTTTGCTGGTGGCGCGGTTGTGCCGGCACCCCTTCCTGCCGCGCCCGCCGATGCGGTCAGCGACGATGCCGCGGAGGAAGTGCCGTGAGCGCCGCCGTCCGCCGTCTTTCCGATTTGCTCGCAGGTATTGCCGCGCCCTTGGGGGCCGGTGACATCAGCGTACGCGGCCTGACCCTGGATTCTCGCCAGGTGCGTGCCGGCGACGCGTTCATCGCCTTGCGCGGAAGTGTTGCGCATGGCATCACGTTTGCCCCGGCGGCGTTGGCGTCGGGTGCTTCGGTAGTTCTTGCCGAAGCCCCGGCGCCCGTCGCTTCCTTTTCTTCTTCCCTTCCCCTGCAAGCGGTGCGAATTTCTTCTTCCCTTCCCCCGCAAGCGCGGGAAGGTGCCGAAGGCGGAAGGGGGCGAGCCGAAGGCGCGCCGGTCATCTGGATCGACAACTTACGCGAACAAGTAGCCGAAATCGCCGCGCGATTCTTCGACCGGCCATCCGCCGCGCTGCACATGATCGGCGTGACCGGCACCAATGGAAAAACTTCCATTGTGCAATTATTGGCAGCGGCGCTGGAAAGCCTCGGCGCGCGCGCGGCGACCATCGGTACGCTCGGCGCGGGCTTGGTCGGCGCGATTGCTGCGGGCGAACGCACCACGCCGGATGCGGTCAGCGTGCAGGCGCTGCTTGCGGAGTTTCGTGACGCCGGCGCGACCCACGCAGCGATGGAAGTGTCCTCGCACGCCTTGGATCAGGGTCGCGTCAACGCGGTTGGATTTGAGGTCGCGGTTTTCACCAATCTGACCCGCGATCATCTGGACTATCACGGCACGATGGCTGCTTACGGCGCTGCGAAAGCCAGGCTGTTTGCGTGGCCGGGATTGCGCAGCGCGGTGATCAATCTCGATGATGCGTTCGGTCGCGAACTGGCTGCGCAGTTGCCGGCGAGCGTGCAGCGGCTTTGCTACGGCCTCGATAACGTGCAGGCCGACATCGCCGCGCAAACCGTGCGCAGCAGCGGCAACGGACTCGCGTTCCATCTGCGCACCCCTTGGGGCGAGGGCGCGGTGGAATCACCGTTGCTCGGGCGTTTCAACGTCTACAACCTGCTCGCCGTCGCCGGCTGTCTCGGCGCGCTCGGGTATACGTTTGTACAAATACAGAGCGCGCTGAAGCAGTTGCAGCCGGTGAACGGACGCATGAACCGCCTCGGCGGCGGTGCCAGTACGCCACTCGTCGTGATCGACTACGCACACACTCCAGACGCATTGGAACAGGCACTGACCAGCCTGCGCGCGCATTGTGCTGGCAAGCTTGTCTGCGTGTTCGGCTGCGGCGGCGAGCGCGATCAGGGCAAGCGACCGCAGATGGCTGCGATTGCGGAGCGACTCGCGGATCGCATTATCGTCACCGACGACAATCCGCGCGGCGAGGATGGCGACATCATCGTTGCACAGATCGTTGCCGGACTCGCGCATCCGCAAACAGCCATCGTGCAGCGCGACCGCGCCGCTGCGATCGCCTCGGCGCTGCGCGATGCGCAATCCGGCGATGTCGTGCTTGTCGCCGGCAAGGGCCATGAGCCGTATCAGGAAATCAATGGCGTCAAGCACGCGTTCGATGATCTGAACATCGCCCGACATGTGCTGGAGGCTCGCGCATGCTGAGCCTGAAACTCTCCGATATTGCGATGTGGACCAAGGGCAGCCTGCGCGGCGCCGATGTTGAAGTGCGCGGCGTGTTCACCGATACACGCGTACCGCAACCAGGCGGGCTGTTCATCGCAATTGTCGGCGACAATTTCGATGCGCACGAGTTTGTCGGCGCCGCCAAGCAGGCCGGCGCAGCCGCTGCGCTGGTTGCGCGCACGGTCGACGTCGATCTGCCGCAGGTGGTGGTCGATGA
>JANXVS010000471.1 GCA_025351555.1 Pseudomonadota bacterium
GATCTGAAAAAAGTTTGGCTACATCGCCGCGAAAGCGGTATTACCGCCGGGCTCGCGCTCGGTGTGCCGCTGCTGTGCGGCAGCGTCGCTGCAGCCGGCATGTTGACGGTCGATGGCTGGATCGGACCCAAGGCACAGACCTGGCAGTTTGTGCTCGGCGTCGGCATGGCCTGCGCGGTTACCGCACTGCCGATCCTGATCCTGCTCATGGAGAAGCTAGAAATCCTGCGTCAGCCGATAGGCCAGCGCATCCTGCGCTACGCGAGCATGGACGATATTGCCATCTGGGGTGTGCTCGCGCTCATCCTGATGGACTGGCAGCGCGTGGGCAAGCAAGCCGGTTTTCTGCTTGCATTTGCGGTCGCGAGTTTCGCCTTCCGCAAGTTCCTGGCATGGCTGCAGGAAAGGGATCGCTGGTATATCGGCTTGATCTGGCTCGCCCTGTGCGCGCTGGGCGCTGATTGGTCGGGCTTGCACTTCATGGTCGGCGCGTTTCTGGCCGGCGCGGTCACGGATGCAGAATGTTTCGATCAAAAACAGATGGACATGCTGCGCCATCACGTGCTGCTCGTGATCATGCCGGTGTTTTTCCTGTCTACCGGCTTGCGTACTAATTGGACGCTCGGTGGTGAGGCGGTATTCATGGCCGCAGGCGTGCTGCTGATTGCGTCAATCGGCGGAAAATTGATCGGCACCCACCTCGCCGGAAAAATACTCAAGTGGGCTTCTGCAGAGGGCTCGCTGATCGGCTGGTTGCTGCAAACCAAGGCGCTGATCATGATTATTTTCGTCAATATCCTGCTCGACAAAGGCATCATCACGAGTGAAACCTTCACCGCGCTGTTGCTGATGGCGGTTGCGAGCACGATGCTGACCGTGCCGGTCGTCGCGCCGAAGCTGCTGCGCATGCGCGAAATCATATCCAAAGCGGCATGATCACTCAGTGGGTTGTTTTTAAGATATCGACTTTTGGATCGAGGGCACAATGACATTCAATCGCCTTGTTCACTCAGTCAATGCAAACATCGCCATTGCGCTGTTGCTGGTGTTTCTGGGCGCACAACAGCCTGCCTTGGCACTCGCGCCGACCGCCTTCGCTGCCTTGCCGAAGCAGCAGCAGGCAACGCTCGATGATCTGGAAAAACGTACATTCGAATACTTCCGCGACAGCGCGAACACGAGCAATGGGCAGATCCCCGACCACTGGCCGCAGCAGCCGACCGGCGATTATTTTTCCTCGATCGCGGCCGTAGGCTTCGGCTTGACGGCGTACGGGATCGGCGTCGAACGCGGCTGGATGAAACGTTCCGAGGCAGTCAAGCGTACGCTGGTAACGCTGAAGTTTTTCCATGATGCGCCGCAGAGCGAGGCCGCCGACAGCACCGGCTATCACGGATTCTTTTATCACTTCCTCGAAATGGACAGCGGCCGGCGCTACCACGCCAAACATTGGGTCGAATTGTCGACGATCGATACCACGCTGCTGCTCGGTGGCATCCTGTTCAGCCAGTCCTATTTCGATCGCAACACGAAGGACGAAAAACAGGCCCGCCAGCTCGCCGATGAAATCTATCGTCAGGTCGATTGGCAATGGGCGTCTCCGCGCGCGCCGCTGGTGGCCATGGGCTGGACCCCCGAATCCAATTTCATCCACGTCGACTGGCACGGCTACAACGAGGCGATGCTTCTCTACGTGCTCGCGCTCGGCTCGCCGACGCATGCCATCGACCCATCCGCATGGGCCGCATGGACCGAAACCTACGATTCCACCTGGGGCAGTTTCCAGGGTCAGGAGCACCTGGGTTTCGCGCCGTTGTTCGGGCATCAGTACAGCCACGTCTGGATCGATTTTCGCGGCATCCAGGACGGCTACATGCGTTCGCGCGGCATCGATTACTTCGAGAACAGCCGGCGTGCGACGCTCGCGCAGCGCGAATATGCGATTCACAACCCGATGCAATGGACGGATTACGGCGCCAACATCTGGGGACTGACTGCATGCAATGGTCCGCGCGCGGACATGCTTTTTTTCGAGCTGGATCGCTACGCAAACGACCCCAAGACGTTCTATGGGTACATCGCGCACGGCGCCGGCCTGAAAGGCACGATCGACGACGGCACCATCGCACCGACCGCTGCGGCATCGTCCATTGCATTCGTGCCAGAAATTTCTGTCGCCGCAATCGAGGAATTGAAGCGTCACTATGGGGATCTGGTTTACACGCGCTATGGTTTCATCGACGCGTTCAATCCCAGTTTCACCTTTACCGACCGGCCCCTGCGTACCGGGCGCATCGTGCCCAATGTGGGCTGGGTGGATACCTTGTATCTTGGCATTGACCAGGGTCCGATCGTGGCTATGCTCGAAAACTATCGCAGCGACTTCGTGTGGAAGGTCATGCGCAAGAATCCGTACATCCGCCAGGGATTGAAGCGTGCCGGGTTCAGCGGCGGCTGGCTGGAAGAACCGGTGGAAAAATAGTGGATCTATTGCGACCCGCATGCACATTGTTCGCGGCCGCAGTGCTGGCCGGCCTCGTCGGCAGCGGCCGGCAAGAGGCGAACGTCACCACGCTGAAGTTCTGGACCATCGGCCGCGAGGGCGAAGTCGTCAGCGAGCTTCTGCCGGAGTTCGAACGCGCGCATCCTGGCGTGCATG
>JANXVS010000515.1 GCA_025351555.1 Pseudomonadota bacterium
GTGCAGCCCGGCGCGCTGAGCCAGCGTCACCAACGAATCGAGGCTGAAATCGGTAAAGCGTCCGCGCACCAGTCGGGACACGCGTGCCTGCGTTGTTTTCAATAAATGCGCAGTCTCTGTCTGGGTCAGATTCATCGACGCAATATGCTGTCCCAGCTCGATCATCAATGCCGATCGCAGCCGCAATAGTTCCGCTTCGGCCGCATCGAACCCGAGGTCGGCGAAGATGTTGCCGCTTGACGTTGTAATCTTGAGCTTGCTCATGTGCTATCTCTCTTTCATGCGATGGCGCATCAATTCCCTGAACCGTTTCGCCGCGAGTTCGATGTGGAGCGACTCGGTCTTCTGTGTCGTTTTGTGAAATGCATGCAGCGCGTACACAGCGTCCGGCAGGCTGGCGATGTAGATGACGCGATAAGCGCCTTTGTCGCGGACGTGTATTTCGCAAACGCCACTGCCCACAGTCTTGAATGGCTTCCAGTCGCGTGGATTCATTCCTCGCTGAAGGCGATCCAGATCGTGCCCCGCCTCTCGGCGCGCATTGGCTGGGAAGTTGCGCAGTTCCTCACGACTGCGACCGACAAACAGCAGAGGTTTCATGAAGCATGATTATGTCGAAATACAAATAAAAATGCAAACAAGCGCATAGAGTTCAACGATCATCGACTGGCTACGCGTAGCACGCTGCTCTGCTCATACAAGTCGCCGAGCACGATACGCTCGGCGACATTGCCATCCAGAGTCAATTGATGCGTCGCAGGCCGATGCGTGTGGCCGTGGATCAACCGGCGCACGCCGTGCGCACGCATCACGGTTTGGACCGCGGCGGAATTCACGTCCATGATCTCGGGCTGGGCCTTTGAGGTGTGTATGCGGCTTTCCCCGCGCGCCTGCGCCGCGAACGCGCGACGTTCGTTCAATGACTTCGCCAGGAATTGCCGCTGCCAATCCGAATCGCGAACCAGCGCGCGGAATTTCTGATAGTCGATGTCATCGGTGCACAGCGTATCGCCGTGCATCAGCAGAACGCGTTCGCCGTCCAGTTCGATGATCGTCGAATCGGGCAACACAGTCATTCCTGCGCGCGCCGCGTAGTGGGCGCCGAGCAGGAAATCGCGATTGCCATGCATGAAATAAACCGGCACGCCACTGTCGTTCAAGGCGCGTGTCGCGGATGCAACTTGCAATCCTAACGTGCTGTCGTCGTCATCGCCGATCCAGCTCTCGAACAGGTCACCGAGGATATACAGCGCCGCCGCGTCGCGCGCTTCGCCTGCGAGAAACGTTGTGAATAAATCCACAATGTGCGGACGGATTTCGTCCAGGTGCAGGTCGGAGATGAAGAGGGTGGGCATGTGTCCAGGCTCTGCGGGTTGGGATCCAATTAGCGTCATGTCATATTACATGTAATAAACATTCAGCAGCATTCACGAAGATGACCACGCGTCGAATCCAGAGTCCAGGCGCCCACGTCCAGCGTTATCGCGACAGAATGCGGGCGCGCGGCTTTCGTTTACTGCAGATATGGGTGCCGGATACACGCTCACCCGAATTCGCCGAAGAATACCGTCGACAATCGTTGTTGGTAGCCAACGATCCCGCTGAGCGTGCATTGATGGATGAGTTGGAGGCACTGGCCGACACCGAAGGCTGGATTGCATGAGGCATCGTGGTGACATCGTCACCATCGTCATGCAGGGCGATTTCGGCAAACCGCGTCCGGCTTTGATCGTCCAGTCGGACCTGTTCAACCGCACCCATCCGACTGTCACGGTGCTGCCGGTGACGAGCGACTTGCGCAACGCGATGCAATTCCGCATAACGGTCGAACCATCCGCAGCGACCGGGTTGCGTAGCATCTCGCAAGTCATGATCGACAAACCCATGACGTACTTGGCGGACAAACTCGGCACGCAGATGGGTCATCTGGATGATGAAACACTGCTGCGCGTCAATCGTGCGCTGGCTGTGTGGATGGGTTTTGCTTGAGCGTGTCGGTGGCGGCCGAACGTCACTGCACCACGCTTGCCTTCTCGATCATCACCGGCGTCTTCGGCACGTCACTCTGGAACGGGCCCTGCGGGCCGGTCTCGATAGCCTTGATCTTGTCGACCGTATCCATACCATCGACGACCTTGCCGAATACGCAGTAGCCCCACGACACCACGCCGTTGGCGTCGCCGACGTAATCCAGACGCTTATTGTCGACCGCGTTGATGAAGAATTCCGCCGCGGCCGAATGCGGGTCGCCGGTGCGCGCCATTGCCAGGGTTCCGCGCAGGTTGGACAAGCCGTTATTCGCTTCATTGTGGATCGGCGCGCGCGCGCGTTTACGTTGCAGATCCTTGGTCCAGCCCCCCCCCTGGACCATGAAGGTCGGGATCACGCGATGGAACAACGTGCCGTCATAGAAACCGTCCCTGACGTATTGCAGGAAGTTGTCGACGGTCTTGGGCGACTTGTCCGCGTACAGCTCGACCGTGATGTCGCCCTGACTGGTATGCAGCAGCACTTTCGGGTTGTTGGCCGGAGCCGCCACTTCGGTCGCCACCGGTTTCGGATGCTCGGCAGGTTTTGCCGCGGGTTTGGTGGTCACTGGCGGGGCCGCCATGGCGAAGGTTAGCGGGGCGAGCAGGGTGAAAGTGCAGAGCAGGTGCTTGAACATGACGAAACTCCGGAAGTTATGCCAGGGTGCAAATAATACGTGGAATGCGGGTGGTGTGCATGTCTCAGGCCGCCGCCATCTTCTCGCTGTCGCGCACCTGCAACTTGATGTCGAACTGCTTGAAGTAGTCGCGTTCCTGCTCCAGGTCCGCGCGCGTCAAAGGATGCTCGTCCAGCCAGGCGCGCGGCAGCGTGAGTTGCAGCAGCTTGTCTTCGACTTGCAGTTCGATCGGCGGCGGTGGGTCGGCGGCGCGGCCGCGCTGCAGCAGCACGGCCAGACGCAGCAGCGTGGTCACGCGCGCTGTTGGCCGGCGCAGGCGTTCGGGCAGCGCACGCAATACAGCCTCATCAGGCTTGCGCCGATGATTACGCAGGATCGCCGCCAGCACTTGTTGCTCGTGGCGTGCGAATCCGGCCAGATCGGAATTTTCCACAATGTAGGCGCCGTGCAGATGATGCTGACTGTGAGCGATGGCCAGGCCGATTTCGTGGATGCGCGCGGCCCATGACAACCAATCGTGCTCGGCTTGCCCGAGTTGCCAATCGCGCGCCGCCTGGTCGAACAGCGCCAGTGCCGTGGCTTCGACACGCCCGGCGTGGGCGCGATCCACGGCGTAGCGCTGCGCCAGCGCGGCGATGCTGGCGGCGCGCGGATCGCGGTGCTCGGCGCGGCCGATCATGTCGTAGAGCAGACCTTCGCGCATCGCCGTATCGCAGATGCGCATCTGTTGCAGATTCAGTGCAGTGAACGCGGCTTCGAGTATCGCCAGGCCGCCGGCGAAAACGCCGACGCGGTCTTCAGCCAGGCCCGGCAGACGCAGGCGCTCAATGCTGCCGCAGTCGAGCACAGCGTCGCGCAAGCGTTCCAGCGCGGTGTTGGTAATGCCGGAATCACACCAGCCGGCGGTTTGTAGTACGTTGCCGATCGCCTTGATTGTGCCCGACGAGCCGATCGTTTCGCCCCAGCCATGCATGCGGTAGTCGGCTGCGAACTGTTGCAATTCGACCGCGATTTCTGTTTGCGCCTGTTTCCAGCGTTTGTGGCTGAGCTTGCCGTCGCTAAAAAAACGTAGCGTGCTGGCCACGCAACCCATCTGCAGGCTTTCCTTCTCCAGCGCTTCAAAATGCTGGCCGATGATGAATTCGGTGCTGCCGCCGCCGATATCGATCACCAGCCGGCGCTCGGGTGAATCCGGGATGCCGTGGGCGACGCCGAGATAGATCAGACGGGCTTCTTCACGCCCGGAAACGACTTCGATCGGGTGTCCCAGCGCAGCTTCCGCCGGGCCGAGAAAGCTCGAAGGCGTGCTCAGGCGCCGTACCGTGTTCGTTGCCACCGCACGCACGCGTCCCGGCGGCAGGCCGCGCAGGCGCTGCTCGAAGCGCGCCAGGCAAGCCAGCGCCTTGTCGCGACGCGCCGGATCCAGGCTGCCGTCGGCGCGCAGTCCGGCCGCCAGCCGCACGCTGTCGCGCAGGCGGTCGATCACGCGCAGTTCGCCATGCTCGTATCGGGCGACGACCAAGTGAAAACTATTTGAACCCAGATCCGCGGCGGCCAGCAGCTCACCATCGCGGATGGGCGAATGGGTGGCGTGGGGCACGGCTGGCTCCTGCGTGTGGAACGAATACACACATTGTGGCACGAGGACGCATGCGGCTGCAGCCGCAATGAGATCTACGTTGCCGTCCAGCTTACTGGCAAAGTTTTGCCAGCAGCGCCAGTTGCGCAGAATGCGGTTTGTCGTCGCCAGGCACGGCGCGCTCGTAGTGGCCGTCGGCGTGCAGGATCCAAGCCTGGACATTGTCGGTCAGATAATTTTCCAGGGCTTCGTCGTAGACGCGCTGCGCGAGTTCCGCATCGAGAATCGGAAAGCACACCTCGATCCGGCGCAACAGGTTGCGTTCCATCCAGTCGGCGCTGGAACAGAAGATCTCTGCCTCGCCACCATTGGCGAACCAGTACACGCGACTGTGTTCGAGAAAACGGCCGACGATCGAGCGCACGCGGATGTTGTCGGAGATACCCGGAACGCCGGGTTTGATCGTGCAGGCGCCACGCACGATCAGGTCGATGCGCACGCCGGCGCATGAGGCTTTGTATAAAAGTTCCACCACGCTGGGCTCGTTCAGCGCATTCATCTTGGCGATGATGCTCGCTGGCCTTCCGGCCTGCGCGTGCGCGATCTCGCGCTCGATCTTGCTCATGATGGCCTTGTGCAGACTGAACGGCGACTGCAGCAGGCGCGACAGCTCGATCACCGGCCCGAGGCCGGAAATCTGCTGGAACAGCTTGTGCGTATCCACGCCGATATCCGCATCGGCGGTCATCAGGCCGAAGTCGGTGTAGATGCGCGAGGTGACCTGGTGGTAGTTGCCGGTGGACAAGTGCACATAGCGGCGAAGTACACCTTTTTCGCGGCGCACGATCAGCAGCATCTTGGCGTGGGTCTTGTAGCCGACCACGCCGTAGACGACCTGCACGCCGGCTTCCTGCAGGCGATTGGCGAGCACAATGTTTGCTTCCTCATCGAAGCGCGCACGCAGTTCGATGACGACGGTCACATCCTTGCCGGCGCGTGCGGCGTCGATCAGGCAGTTGACCATCGGCGAATCCGGGCCGGTGCGGTATAGCGTCTGCTTGATCGCGAGCACATCCGGATCGGTGCTGGCCTGCTTGATCAGTTCGACTACCGCGCCGAACGATTCGAACGGATGATGCAGCAGGATATCGCGTTCGGCGATCGCCTCGAACAGGTTGCGCTCGGCCACGACGGCCGCGGCCAGGCGCCGGTTGTACTTGGGGAATTTCAGATCCGGCCGCTCGACCTGATCGTAGATCGCATTGATGCGATGCACGTTGACCGGGCCGTCGCAGCGATACACTTCGCTCTC
>JANXVS010000565.1 GCA_025351555.1 Pseudomonadota bacterium
TCCGGGTTATCACGTAGCGGGTTCGATCGATCGTTTCAGCTGCTGGCATGACCAGTTGCGTTATGTCGCGATGCTCCGCATATACACGCCAATACTCCCTTGATATTCGGCATCCAAGGCACACACATCGCCTAGGTTCTATAGATTCGCAAGATTATTTCTCCGCTTAAACAATCTATTAGCGCAAGCCTGGGTGTAGCCCGCAAAATCCACCTGATTCCTCTGCTGACAAGCTTTGGGCTACACATGGGTTACAAAGTAGTCCACGCAATTAGGACGAGCGGGCCCGAACAAACTTAAAATCAATATGTTACGTATCGCGGCCCTACAGAACCGTAAAGCACTCAAAAAGCGACAAATAAATTGCTAAAACAAACAGTTACAGATTGCCGCGAGCATACACCCCTCATGCGCCAATACTTCGCCGCCAAGGCGGATTATCCGGACACGCTGGTGCTTTTCCGCATGGGCGATTTCTACGAACTGTTCTACGACGACGCACGCAAGGCCGCGCGGCTGCTCGATATCACTCTGACTCAGCGCGGTGCATCGGCCGGCGCGCCGATTCCGATGGCCGGCGTGCCGTATCACGCGGTCGAGGGTTATCTGGCGAAGTTGATCAAGCTCGGCGAATCGGTGGCAATCTGCGAACAGATTGGCGATCCAGCGCTGGCCAAGGGCCTGGTCGAGCGCAAGGTCGTGCGGGTGATCACGCCGGGCACGGTCACCGATGAAGCCCTGCTTGAGGAACGTCGCGACAATCTGCTGCTCGCCATCGCTGCCGGCAAGCAGAGTTACGGGCTCGCCTGGGTCGATCTGACCAGCGGACGCTTCTTGCTCAGCGAAGCCGCGAACGCTGAAGCACTAGCCTCTGAGCTGGCGCGGCTGGCGCCGGCGGAAACGCTGGTCGGCGAGGATATCGCGTGGCCGAACCTTGTCACCGAACTGGCGGGTCTGCGCAAACGCGCGCCATGGCACTTCGATGCGGAAACTGCACAAAGGCAACTTTGCCGCTTTTTCCACACGCGCGACTTGTCCGGCTTCGGCTGCGAGGCCATGCCACTGGCGATCGCCGCCGCAGGCTGCCTGCTCGGATACATTGAGGAGACGCAGAAAGCAGCGCTACCGCATCTGAGCGGCCTCGCCGTCGAAAACGCGAACGAGACGATTGCACTCGACGCCGCGACGCGGCGCAACCTCGAACTCGACACCCATCCGAGCGGGCGCAACGAACACACCCTGCTCGGCGTGCTCGACCACACGATCACGCCGATGGGCGCACGCGCATTGCGTCGCTGGTTGCATCGTCCGTTGCGCGATCACTCGGTGCTGCGCAACCGCTATCAGGCCATCGACAGTCTGATCGAACAGCGTCGCTTCGAGCCACTGCGCGAAATCCTGCGCGGCATCGGCGATCTTGAACGCATTCTTGCGCGCGTGGCGTTGCGCTCGGCGCGGCCGCGTGATCTGTCGACGTTGCGCGATGGTCTGCTTGCCGCACCAGCATTGCGTGCAATGCTGGATGCTTGCGACAGCCCACTGCTGGACGCCTTGCTCAACAACCTCGGCGAGCACGCCGATACTGCACACCATCTCGCCGCGGCGATACTCGAACAACCGCCTGCCCTGCTGCGCGATGGCGGCGTGATCCGTGCCGGTTTCGATGCCGAACTCGACGAGTTGCGCACGCTGTCGACGACGGCCGATCAATTCCTGATCGATCTGGAAGATCGCGAAAAGGCCACGACCGGCATCCCGACACTGAAGGTCGGCTACAACAGCGTACACGGCTATTACATCGAGATCAGCAAGGGCCAATCCGACAAGGCACCGACACATTATACAAGGCGGCAAACGCTAAAAGGTGCAGAAAGATACATTACCGAAGAACTCAAGGCATTCGAGGACAAGGTGTTGTCAGCGCGCGAGCGCGCGCTGATGCGCGAGCGTGCACTGTACGAGGCGCTGCTGGATTTTCTCGGCGCACAGCTCGAACCGCTGAAACGCGCAGCCGCGGCGGTGGCCGAACTCGATGTGCTCGCGAACTTGGCCGAGCGCGCCGATGCGCTGAACTGGAAGGCGCCTGGGCTGACCGACGCAACCGGCATCCATATCATCCGCGGCCGCCATCCGGTCGTCGAGCAGGTGCGCAGTGAACCGTTCGAGCCGAATGACCTGGTATTCGACGATGCACGTCGCATGCTGATCATCACCGGCCCGAACATGGGCGGCAAATCGACTTATATGCGCCAGACCGCACTGATCGTATTGCTCGCGCATATCGGCAGCTTTGTGCCGGCCGACCGCGCAGTCATCGGCCCGATCGACCGCATCTTCACGCGTATCGGCGCCGGCGATGACCTGTCGCGCGGTCAATCGACGTTCATGGTCGAGATGAGCGAGACCGCGAACATTCTCCACAATGCGACATCGTCCAGTCTGGTGCTGATGGACGAAGTCGGTAGAGGTACCTCGACTTATGATGGCCTCGCACTCGCGCAAGCCTGTGCCGTGCAATTGGCCACACACAACCGCGCATTTACCCTGTTCGCGACGCACTATTTCGAGTTGACTGAACTGGCCGCACAATACGAAGGCATCTTCAATGTGCATCTGGACGCGATTGAATATGGCGACGAGCTCGTGTTCATGCACGCAGTCAAGGAAGGTCCGGCTAATAGAAGTTTTGGATTGCAGGTCGCGGCGCTGGCCGGTTTGCCGCGAAGCGTGATTGCCCAGGCGCGGACGTATCTGCAAGCACTGGAGCGCAATCATGCGCAAGCGGAGGCTGTTGCTGCACCAAACACCAGCACCTCGCCGCAACTCGGCCTGTTCGCGCCGCCGCTACCGTCCGTGGTCGAGGAAACACTGCGCGCGCTCGATCCCGATACGATGAGCCCAAAACAAGCGCTGGAAATCTTGTACCGTCTCAAACGCGAGTTATAGCGAGACAGCGTCACGCGGCAAACCGGCGCTTGGCGCTGCCAACTAATGCTGCGGCGTGGCGTTTTCCAGAAATTGGACGAATGTCGCCATTGCCGCATGGTCGTCGAACAACTCGCAACGCCGCTGCGCGATACGTTCGCGCAACAATGCACGCCGCTCGCCATCACGGCACAGCGCAATAGTGTTGGCGACATATTCGTCCTCGTCGCGCGCGATCAACTCCTCAATGCCCAGCATGCGCAGCATGCCCGAGGTCTGGCGACCGCGCGCCATCGACCCTTCCCAGGCAAGCACCGGCGTGCCGACGCTGAACGCATCCAGGCTGGTGCCGCCGCCTGAAAACCACGGCGAATCCAACACAAGCGGTGCGCGCGCGATGCCGGCGAGATAATCGGCATGCCTCTGCACGGGCAGAAACACGAGATGGTTTTCGGGATCCAGACCTTGGGCTTTGAAGGTCGCCGCGATGCGCTCGCGAAAGCGCCGCATCAACGGCGGATTGCGCGTGAAGAAACCGATGCGTGCGCCGGTTTCCATGGCAATCTTCGCCAGGCTGGAATCGTACGCGGGAATCAGCTTGATGAAGTTTTGTAAACAAAGCAACAATGGCGCATTTGCCGCATGCGCATCGAACCAGTCGCCAGCGCCAGGCGCCGGCGGCCGCAGCGGCCGCGTGCCGAGTCCGGGCAAACGGACCAATGTTTCCCGGTAGTGACGCTCGGCATCGACCGGCTCCAGCGCATCACCGCTGAGGAAGTAGTCGATCTGTGGCGCACCACTGGTGGCCGGGTGACCGTACAGCACGCATTGCGCCGGCGCCAGGCGCAGCGCGGCTAGCGTTTGATGCTGTGGGTCCATGCCGATTTCGGGATAGACCAGCACATCAAGTTCGGCGTTGCGGATTTCGCGTGCGAGGCTCAAGACGTCGCCGTGTCTGTGCATGAATGCGGCGACCTTGCTGGCGATGAATTGCGTGCTTGCGTCGAGCGTTCCGCCGCCGTACCAGACTTTGACCTCGAAGCGTTGCGGGTCCAGGCCCGTAAGCAACGAGGTGAAATATCGCGATACCGTGTGCTGCATCAGATGACTGCTGACGATGCCGACGCGCACACGCCCGCCATGCGCGCGCGGCAACCAGGCGCACTTTTCCACAAATTCCGGTGCGGCAGATGCCATCACGCGCGCGATCAGGTCACCGAAACGGCACTGCAGATCGGTGTTGTCGTGCGGTTGGTAGTGCAGATAAAACGGCGCAACGCTACTGGCCGCCTGCAACGCCTCGTGGATCGATTGCGGGCGGTCGAGCTTGAGGCCCGCGTGCAAATCGTCGAGTCCGGTGGCGAATTGCGCACGTGCTGCACTGATCTCGGCGTCATCGCGATAAATGGCTGGCAAGGCAAGTGCGCGCATCCAACGCACGCGCTCCGCGTGACCCTGCGGCACCGGCGTCTTGGCAAACAGGGTGCGCGCCTCTTCGCTTTCGCCGCCTTCGTTCAGGGCCAATGCCAGTTCCAGCGCGCATGTCGAATCATCAGGATCCAGTATCAGCGCTTTGCGCAACGAAGCAATGGCGTTTTCCACATCATGCAATAACCGCTGCGCGACACCGAGCGCCTTCCACCACAAGGCCTGTTCCGGCTCCAGCGTCACCGCAGCCCCGGCGAACCGCACCGCATCGGCCTGGCGGCCAAAGTCGCTCAAGACCAGGGCGAGATTACCGTTGGTCTGCGCGCGATCCGGAGCCAATCGTTGCACGGATTCGAGTAGCGAGAGCGCCTCGGCCAAGCGCCCATGACGCCGCAACAAATTACCGAGATTGATCCCGGCGTCGACGTGGTTTGCACGCCACGCCAATGCCTGGCGGTATGCGCGCTCGGCTTCCGCCGGCGCACCAGCTGCCTCGAACGCGATACCAAGATTGAACACGGCATCGATGTAGCCTTTGCGCGTGGCCAAAGCATTGCGGAATGCAGCAATCGCCTCTGCATGGCGCCCGGCCTGACGCAAGGCGACGCCAAGATTGTTGTGCGCCTCGGCAAAATCAGGTCGCACTTTTATACTTGTGCGCAAATGTTTTGCCGCCAGTGCCGGGTTGCCTGCTTGCAAGGCCGCGACGCCGAGCAGGTGCCAGGCGTCGGCGTTAGCAGGATCGAGTTTGGCCGCGCGCTGATAGTGGCTCTGCGCCAGGCCCATCTGCCCAGCGCGGTGCAACATCGTGCCCTTTTGCAATTGTTCCAGCGCCAAGCGGGTATCGTTCGTGTTCATCGAAACGGCAGTCGAGTGTCAGGAGTCTTATTCTATCGCTACGGGTCAGCCGCAGTTGGGCAATGGCGCCGAAACCACAGCCAGGCACACGGCGCAATGACATACATGCATGCCTGTTCACTATCCTCCGTCCGTATCCTTCGCTTGAAAACGGCGAATCAGCCGGCGTGCGCGTTTGTCCGGCCGCGATGGCGGTTTCGCCATGTCTGAACCCAGCAGCCGTCGCCGCTCGCGCTGCGCTTCGCGCGCGATTTTACTGCCTTGGGTTTCTTCGTACAGCATCTGCGCGACGCAGGCCGGACCGCGCTTTTCGCTCAGGCCACGAATGCCGATCTCGAAGCGCTGCTCGCCGACACCAACATGCAGTCGATCGCCGATATGCAGCAACTTCGCAGGCTTGCACGGCAGATCATTGACGGTGATCTTGCCGCCTTCGATGG
>JANXVS010000376.1 GCA_025351555.1 Pseudomonadota bacterium
CTCGCCGCCGGCGTCGCCTTGCGCGTTGGACCGCAGATCTGGGGTGAACACAGCGCGCCGGCTTCTGCCGTGATGCGTGACAATGGTGTGATCCAAGTACGCCCCGTGGACGAAGCCGCGCCGGCACTGCCGCCTCCGGCATCGCCACCACCACCGCCAGCAGAAACCACATTGGGCGCACCGACCTCATCGATGTCGATTCAAGCAGCCCGCGCGATGAAACCGAAGGCCGCGCCAATTCCGGCGCGCGAAGCCGCTGCGGAAGAAGCGCAACAGCCAGCAGCTGCGGCGACACCTGTGATTTCCGCCGACCGCGCCGATGTCGATGCGAAGGAATTGAAAAAAGTGGAAAATGCCGCACCGCGAGTCGCGGCGCCGCAGGCTTTCCCCGGCCAGGCGCGGCGGGAACCGGAAATGGATTCGGTCGAGCGCAAGCAGGCGATCGCTAGTGGCGCTTGGCAGAAGCTGCACGAAAACGAAGTCGCGGGAGCCGCCGCAGGTGGAACGGCTTCGCAAAACGCACCGGTGACGCGCCAAGCGCCAGCCCCGGCTGCGTCGGCACTCGATGCCGCTGCGACACCCACTGCCGTGCCGCGAGCCAAATCGGCCGCCGCGCCTGCAAATGCTACGACAACGATGACGCCAACCGATTCCGCCGCTGCCCCGGCCGAACAGGAAAAACGCAGCGAGCTTCAACAGCCCAGATACTCCGCCGATCTGATCCGCAATTCCCGCCTGTATCCGGAATCCTGGGTTGCCGCGATCCAGCGCCTGATCCGCGCCGGTCATCGCGACGAAGCGAAGCAGAACCTGGAGCTGTTCCGCAAGAAATATCCAAACTACCGCTTGCCTGCCGATATCCAACGCTTCCTCGCGACACAAAAATGAGCGATGTGCGTTTCGGCTTGAGCGCACCGGCGCGACTGGCCCAGGAAATCCGCAAAAGTAAATTTGTGGCCAATGCGGCAAATGTTGCCTCCGAAGACGCGGCCATGGAATTGCTGCAACAGGTTGCAGATGTCACGGCGACGCACAACTGCTGGGCCTGGCGCATCGGCCAGCGCTATCGTTTCAGCGACGACGGCGAACCAGCCAGCACCGCAGGCAAACCTATCCTGCAGGCGATCGACGGCCAGAACATCGACAATGTGATCGTCGTGGTGACACGCTGGTTTGGTGGCATCAAGCTCGGTGTGGGCGGTTTGATGCGCGCCTACGGCGGCTGTGCAGCCGAATGTCTGCGGCAAGCGGCGAAAACGCAATTGATCGAAAGCGTGCGAGTGGAATTCGCCGTGGAGTTTGCCGAGCTGGCGCGGCCGCGTGCCCGTTCGCGCGCGCTCGATGCGACGATCGAGTCGGAAGATTTCGCCGACGACGGTGCTGTGCTGCACCTGGTTCTTCCGCTGGCGCGGCTGGACGAGTTGCGCATCTTGCTCGCTGATCTCAGCCGCGGTCGCGTCGAACTACGCGTGCTGGAATGATGCACTGCTGGATTGAATCGGCGCGGGATGCCACCATTGCTTTTAACGCATCCCAGAGAACTCCATGACCGATACCACAACACCCGAGGCGATGCCGCCATCGCGCCGTCTCTCGGCCCTGCGCCTGCTGCTGCCCTACTTCAAGACCAATCGCGGGCTGCTTATCGGCTGGGTGGGATTTCTCACCTTGTCGTCGGCGGCGACGCTATCTCTGCCGCTCGCCGTGCGGGTGATGATCGACCACGGTTTTGCACACGCCGATCCGGCCAGCATCAATCGCAGTTTCGTCGGTCTGTTCGTGGTCTCGATGGTGCTGGCGGTAGCCACGGCGGCGCGCTACTTCTGCGTGTCTCTGCTCGGCGAGCGCGTGGTTGCCGATTTGCGCCGCAAACTCTACGCGCACCTGCTCACGCTTGACCAGGCGTTCTATGAGCGCACCCGCGTCGGCGAGCTGATTTCGCGTCTGGGCAGCGACACCGAGATCGTGCAGACCGTGGTCAGTTCCAGCATGTCGGTGGCGCTGCGCAGCGTGGTTACGGCCATCGGCGGCGCGGCGATGCTGGTGGCCACGAGTCCGCGCCTGGCTGGCTACGCTGCCTTGGTGATTCCGCTGGTGATCCTGCCGATCGTGCTCGCCGGACGGCGTCAACAAAAACTTGCGCGCGCGAACCAGGATCGCATCGCCGACGCCGCGGCAGTCGCGAACGAAACACTCAACGCCGTGTACGCGGTGCAGGCCTATGCGCGCGAGCCGGTGGAAATCGCGCGCTATGATGGCGCCATCGCACGTGCGGTCGCAACGGCGCGGCGGCGGATCGGCCAGCGCGCGGGATTGACGGCCTTGGTCATCCTGCTGATCTTCGGCGCGATCACGCTCGCGCTCTGGGCTGGCGCGCGCTCGGTAATGGGCGGAACGCTGGGTGCCGGCGTGCTGAGCCAGTTCGTGCTGTATGCGGTGATCTCCGCCGGCTCCGTCGGCGGCCTGACCGAAGTATGGAGTGAGATTTCACGCGCCAGCGGTGCAATGGAGCGCATCGGCGAATTGCTCGCGACTGCCGCCGGCATCGCCTCGCCCGCGATGCCGGTCACCCTGGTGAAACCGGTGCGCGGCGAAATCCGTTTCGACAATGTCGAGTTCCGCTACCCGACCCGACCGGATGCGCCGACCCTGCACGATTTTAATCTGCGCGTCGCGCCGGGCGAAACCGTGGCCCTGGTCGGGCCGTCTGGCGCCGGAAAAAGTACCGTTTTCCACTTGTTGTTGCGCTTCTACGATCCGCAACGCGGCGGCATCGCCATCGACGGCGCGGATCTGCGCACGCTTGCTTTGCCGGAATTGCGCGGCATGATCGCGCTGGTGCCGCAGGACACGGTGATCTTTGGCGCTAGCGCCGGTGACAATATCCGCTTCGGTAACACCGGCGCCGATAATGCCGCGGTGATCGCCGCAGCCAAAGCCGCCGAGGCGGATGATTTCATCCTCGCGCAACCGGAAGGCTATGACACCCATCTGGGTGAACGTGGCGTGCGTCTGTCCGGCGGCCAGCAGCAGCGCATCGCCATCGCCCGTGCCCTGCTCAGGGACGCGCCGATCCTGCTGCTCGACGAAGCCACCAGCAATCTCGATGCGCAATCCGAGGCGTCGATCCAGCACGCGCTCGAACGCCTGATGCGTGGCCGCACGACGCTGGTGATCGCGCATCGCCTGGCGACGGTGCAGAAAGCCGATCGCATCGTGGTGATGGATGCGGGACGCATCGTCGCCCAGGGCACGCATGCAGAATTGTTGCGCGATGGGGGCTTGTACGCGGAGCTGGCGCGGTTGCAGTTTGCGGGGTGATTGAACAAGTCAGGTGCGATCTCGAATTGACTGTGTCAAGAAGTACTGCTTGACCGTGCGCATGGCAAGCCTGACCATCCAGCAAAATGTCTCGTTTTCGAGGCATGAATCTGATTAGACACCACAACAATCGGAGCAGAGAATGTCCAGCACCACCTCCCCTTTTGCACTAAGCGGCCGTGTTGCCGTCATTACTGGTGGAAACCGCGGAATCGGTCGAGCGATTGCGCTTGGCATGGCCCGCGCCGGAGCGGCGATTGCTGTGCTTTCTCGAAACGATGAGAAGAACAGTCAGGTACTTGGCGAGTTAAAAGCCATTGGCGTCCCGGCGATTGCATTGCATCTAGACGTCACAGAGCGTGAAACGCTGTCCGGCGCGATCACCGCGGTTGAAGGGGCGCTAGGCGGTATCGATATTCTCGTAAACAACGCGGGAGTCGCGACCGTCACCGGAGGCATCCTCAACGAATCACCTGAGGTCTGGGACACGACTCTGGCCACCCACCTCAATGCCACATTCCTGCTTTCGAAATTGGCAGCCGCCTCGATGCTCAAGCGCAAGCGAGGAAAGATCATCAATCTGGCCAGCATGTATTCCTATTTTGGCGCGGGCATGCTGCCGTCCTACGGCGCCGCCAAAGGGGGCATCGTACAACTGACCAAGGCGATGGCCGTCGAGCTGGCACCGCACAATATTCAGGTCAACGCGATCGCACCGGGCTGGATCGCCACCGAGATGACGGCAATTGCGCGGGAGAACCCGGATTTTGCGGAGTTCAACAAGATGATCCTCGCACGTACACCGGCCGCTCGATGGGGTGAGGCGGACGAAACGGCCGGTGCGGCAGTCTTCCTCGCATCTGCCGCTGCTGATTTCATTACTGGCGTCACTTTGCCAGTTGATGGTGGGTATTCGATTTGTTAGCTATTGGTGTCAAGCACGTGTTGTCTAAGCAATCGTTGCAGCCGACTGCCGTCGGCGGCTGAACTCGAGCATTGCCTTGAGCATGCCCAAGATTATTCCTGCTCGGGCGCCGCCTGCGTCATTCCCACCTGCAACCATCCCAGATTGACGCCGATCGCAGTCGCCTCGGGATTGGTCCAGGCATAGTCGATCGTCTGCCCGCTGGCGTCGTCGATGACAATGAGTTGCAGCACGCTGAGTTTTCGTTCGGCGTAGGTGGTACGCATCAGTTCCAGCGAATAGCCGCTGGCGGCGCCGTCGCGCCAACGCAGGGGAATGCGACCGCCTTCGCTGGACAAGCGCAGATCCTTCTGCATATGCCAATCCTGATTTTCGGCCTTCGCCTTCGGCCCACCGCCATTGATCGCCGCCCAACCGCTGAACCAGCGCAGGCGACGCGCATCGGTGCCTGCGTTCGCACCGCGCGCATGATCGGCGAACGTCGCCGCATGCAGCATATCGTCTTCGAGCGTCAGATGCAGGGGCAGCAGCGATGCTGATTCACCAAGTCCAGGCAACAACGCACTGCACGCACTCGCGTCAGCACTCGCGCTGAATTGTGCATTTTTCCACTCGCCAGTCAGCGCGCAGGGCGTCAGCTCGGCCCATTGCGCAGCGACGAATTTGAAGTTCTTGTCCGCGAGCGCAGCCTTCGTCGCAGCTGGATCGATGGCGCGATATGGCGTCAGCACGATATGACTGCCGTCACTCGTGGCAGCAATACGATACAGCCAGTCTGCCGTCGCGGTACCTGGCTGATCCTGCGATTGCCAATGCCACAACCAGAGATCGTGATCGCGACCGTGTTCCAACAAGCGCCACTGTTCGCGCAGATGTGGCACCGCGACCTGCGAGCCCGCGCGCACGCCGGCGCGCGCCTGCCGCACCTGCGCGTCGTTGTCGTAGTCGCCGGCCAGAGCGGCGTCGAGCCGCGCGATTGCATCGGTGTTGGGCGCCGCTCCTGGCGCGCGCGCAGGTGGCAGCTGGCAACCCGACAGCACCGCCAGGGTTGTTGCCATCCACATCGTCATCATTGTTCGCAGTTGCATGCCACCCCTCCGTGAGCCGCAAGCATAGCGGTTCGTGGGCCAGACGGCACGATGCACGACTGAATTGAATGAGATTGTGTTATTGCACTACATCAACGCGCAATGCGCGCGCATCAGCTCGACCGTGATCATCGATTGCACGCAATGTATACTCGCCCGCCGCCGCCGGCTGCCACAGCAGCGGATCGCCCGGCTTCGCCGTGCCGACAAAGCCGTCGTTGACGAACCAGTACAGCGTCTGTACGCCGGCGTCGACCGTCGCGTTGAACGCAATGCGTTCTTCGCCGCCGCGACTCACGCGCCGCGTGTAGGTCTCGCCGCGCAATGGCGAAACGATCTGCGGCGCCTGGCCTTCATCGAGCGCGGAGCAGTCAGGCAATGGCGGCGGCGTGCGGCGCGGAATGCCCGCCTGGCGGAACACCTTGGCCAGATCCGATGGCCAGTATTCAAAAATCTCGGTGCGGGTCTTGGCCGGATCGTATGGCGGGCAGGCCGGCTGGCCGCTGGCCAGATCGACGATCACCGGCCGATGCACGTTGCTCACACGTATCGGCGACTTGCCGGGAATAAACCACGTGCCACCGCGTCGCGGGCACCAGGCATTGGGCAGATCGCCGCTGGCCAGACACACGTCGACGCGCTTGAGATTCTGCGGTGGCGCATGTGCAGGTTCGGCGAGTGTCGGATCGCGCGCCTGCAAGGCGTCGACAATGTGGAAAAACAGCGGTGCTGCCGCCTCGATGCCGACGAAGGCTGGATTGCCTGCGCCATCGAAGTTACCAACCCAGACGACGATCACGTAGGGTCCAACGAGGCCTGCGGTCCAGGCGTCACGGAATCCCCACGAGGTGCCAGTCTTCCAGTACACCGGCAGATGCCCGGGCTGCGCGATCGAAGTGTCGTCCGGGCGCGGGTTCTGGCGCAGCATGTCCAGCACCATGAAGCTGGCCGCATCGCTGAGCATGCGTGCGCCTACGGCGCGCGGCTCGTCGGCGCGGCGACGCAGTGGCGCAAGCGTGCCGCGGTTGGCGAGCGTGGCATAGAGTTTCGCCAACTCTTCCATGCTCACTTCGCCTCCACCCAACACCAAGGCCAGGCCGTAGTAGTCCTCGTCCGCCATGCGGCTGATGCCGGCATCTTTGAGGAATTGGTAAAAAGAGGGATTTTGTAACTTCGAGGCAACGTATACCGCAGGGATATTGCGGCTTCGCACCAGCGCTTCGGTCGCCGTCACCGGGCCGAGAAAACGACCGTCGAAGTTCTCCGGTGTGAACGGACCGAACGAGGTCGGCACGTCGCGCAGCACGGTCTGCGGATGCAATATGCCCTGATCGAAACCGAGCGCGTAGATGAACGGCTTCAGCGTCGAACCCGGCGAGCGCTTGGCCAACGCACCATTTACTTGCCCGGCGATGCCTGCATCGAAATAGTCAGCCGAGCCGACCAGGGCCTTGATACCGAGGTCGCGTGTATCGACCACCATCGCCACCGCATTGCGCACGCCACGATCGGCGTAGCGCTGCACATGGTTGCGCAGCTGGCGTTCGAGTAGGTGCTGCAGATCCTGATCCAGCGTGGTATGCACTTCGGGTGATACTTCGCCACGCAAGCGCGCATCGGCCAGCACTTCCTCGACGAAATGCGGCGCGGCAAACGGCAGGTGCTCGGGCGCACGCAAGCGCAACGGCAACTGGAACAATGATGCCAACGCCGCGTCCTGCGGATGCGTGCGCACCCAGCGCTGATACAGGCGCGCGCGTGCGGCAGTCAGACGCGGGCTGATCAGATCATCCGCTGTCGGTGCGGCGCCAGGCGCGCTAACCGTCTCGCGTACGCGTCGGCTTGGGTCTTGCGGAATCACCGCCAACGTCAGCGCTTCCGGCAAACTCAGTTGCGTGACCGGCTTGTCGAAGTACACCAGACTCGCCGCGCCGGCGCCTTCGACATTGCGACCATAAGGCGCATAGTTCAGATACGCTTCGAGGATCGCATCCTTGGAGTAAAAAAGTTCCAATTGCAGCGAATGCAGCACTTGTCGCATTTTCCCACCGGGGCTACGCGTATTCAGGTGATAGATCAGCCGTGCCAGCTGCATCGTGATCGTCGATCCGCCCTGACGATTGCCACCACGCAAGTAAGTGACCCAGGCTCCCCGCAGCAGGCTGATCGGATTGAATCCCGGATGCCAGCGGAACCAGGCGTCTTCGTGCAGCATCACGCCTTGCACCAAGGCCGATGGCATCTCGTGCAGGGGCACCCATACGCGATAGCGCTCGTCGCTGGCCAGAGTCAGGCGCAGCAGACGGCCATGATCGTCGTAGACCGCCGTCGACGACGATGCAATACCCGACAGCGGCGGATGCGGCCAAAGACGGATGCCGACCACGGCCAGCGCGAGCAGCAGCAAAGCCATCAGCGGGTTTTGCCAGCGGCGTAGTTGCTTGAAGAAGAAACCTTTCATGCGAAGAACCGCAGGTTGGGCTGAGTGCAGCGATGCCCAACATCTTTCCTGCGAACGCGACTGTTGGGGTTCACTTCGTTCACCCCAACCTACTTCTTGGTCACCTCAATCCGCCCACCCAGCGACCTTGCCTGCACCGTGCGGTCATACATCGATTCGCCGTAGGCTGGCGGAACGACGAAGCTACCCGCGTTGGTCGCGCGAATGCGGTAGACGAATTGCTGCACACCGCGGGTGGCCGTGCCGTAGATCACGACGCGATCGTCGCGCACATCGGCGTATTCGGGCACCCAGGTCGAGCCCGAGGTGCCAATCGGCGACTGCCACGTCGGCGTTGTCGGCGCCGTATGGTCGCCCTCGCCTTCAGCGCTTTCTTCCGCCACCTTCGGCGGTTGCAACACCGGCTCGAAGCC
>JANXVS010000008.1 GCA_025351555.1 Pseudomonadota bacterium
GGCATCCACAGCAACGCCGTTGCCATCGTCGGTGCCGGTGCCGCCGACAAGCTTGGCAAAGATCAGGGTCGGATCAAGTACCAGAGCGTAGCGGCGATCATAATCGGCGACTCGGAAGGCGACTTCATGTGCTGACTTGTCGCGGCGTAAATCGCGCAACACATACTCGCCGTTGAGTTCGCGGCGTTCGCCGGCGATCATTTGATATACCACCGGCTTGCGCTGGTTCAGCACGCCGAACGCGGTGTGCAGTTGCAGATTGCCTTCGTCATCGAGCGCCATCGAATCGGCACCCTCCACGCGCAGGTGTACTTGGGCCAGATCAACACCTGCAGCAGCTTCCACATCGAATTCCAACTGGCCGTCTTTGCCGTAATACACCACGTCCACGCCCGGATACACGTCGTGGTAGCGCACGCGCCGGTACTGCGCAATATCGGTGTGCCACTGCTTGGGGTCGTTGCCGATAAAATAGTTGCTATGGCCGGGCAACGGATCGAGCGCTTCTATCTTCGGGTGCCGATTAGCGCCGGTGAATTGGTAGCGCAGGGCCAATGATTGTCTGGTTTGTGGGAGAGCTACATCGGGCTTGAGCGGTGCTCCCGGCCGACGATGATCGTCGCGAAGCGCCGGTTTGCTCAATGCAAGCACCGCGCCCTGGTCGGCGAAGAACAATCCGACATCGCGGCCTCTGGCGAGAAACTTGGCACGCGAATCAGCTTGACCGCGATTGACTTCAAAGCTTAATGGCAGGGTGGCGTGGGAATGCACAGCAGACATAGGCGCGCCCGGTACAGCAATCGATCTTGCGCCGGCATCCGCAGCCGCAACAGCATCTTCGGCGCGAAGGTTGCCGTATACAAAAATGCCAATGGAAAATGCGCAAATACGCAAAAGCGCTCGCAATGGCTGCGGCGTGAGCAATGAGTGCATGGCGTTCCCCTGTCACCGGCGAGGCTGCGAGCACTGGTCGCCGGTTTCGGTGAGAGATTTCGCCCGTGAGAGGTTTTCGCCCAGCCAGGCGCCCGTCGCGGGTGGACTGCAAACAATGGTGCGTGATTAGACGCTACGCCTATCCATGCCGCCCTGCAACTGCGTTGATCGCGACCATCGAACAACGCACAATGTGGAAATATTCACTTTTGCCGCGTCGGGCGGCGGCGCCCTGTGCCGCCTTTTTTAGTGCAATCAGCGGCTGATCGCAACCGCTGCGTCGCACTGGGGCAATTCATCCTTCCAGAAATCAAGTTCCGGTGGCTGCAGGCCGCTGGCTTTAACGCCGCCCAGAGCTTGGCAGGCACGTGAGCGGTCGCCATTGGCCTGCTCGGCGCGAGCCGCCAGGATCAGGCTCAGTACGTCCTTGCGGTTGGCGAGGTTGAGCCTGGCCCAGCGCAGCGCTTGTTCATTTTGTCCGACCGCAAGAAAATATTCTGCCGCATGCTCGGACCAGGCCTTGGGCGCACGCGCGAGCAACACGTCGTACGCCGTGGCGGTTTGCGTCTCAAGCCGGTGAGCCAGTTCGTTGTGATCGGCTTGCTTTTCCACCAGTGCCAAGCCGCCCAGATATTCCGGATTGCCGGTTTGCGCGATCAACTCCTGATAAACCTTGCGCGCTTCATCCAGCCGATGCATGCGCAGCAGGCACTCGCCTTGATGGTCCAGGGCCAAGGCATATCCCGGCAGTCGCTCCAGCGCGGCATCGAAAAAGACCATCGCCGGCTGGCACTGATTGAAACGCTCCAGAGTCAGGCCTTGCTGGGCGTACATCCAGGCAACCGGGTAGGGATCCGTATCGTTGATGGTCTGCTGCGCGCGCAGAAACTGCACACTGGCGCCGGCGAGATCGCCTTTGAACGCGGCGATATTGGCGCGCAGGATCAGCTCGCCGAATTGCGCCGAAGGTTGTTCGGCTTGCGCGATCAGATCCTTGATTTGCGCATAGCCCCCGGTGGCCAGTGCAATTGCGCGGCGCGCCTTGGCATCGGCCTCGTGCGGTTCGCTCTGCGCCTGCGCCTGCGCCAGGTCGGCCAGGGCTTCATCGAATCGATGCAGGCCCGAGCGCAGCGAGGCGCGCTCGCGCAGATCGGTCGCCGTCGGCTTATCGACTCTTTCCATCAGCGCCAGCGCGCGATCGGCGTCGTCGATGCGCCCCAGGATCTGGAAACGGTGATATAGCGCCTCGGCCAGCGAGGGCGTGCCCGCGTTACCCGGCTTGCCGCCGCCAGCCGCGATCAACCCGTCGATGCGACCATCGATGTTGGCCAGATAAATCGCGCCGGCGGTAGTTGGAAGGGCCTGCTGGCTGGCCGGGTAGACACCCGGCGGCAACACACCCGGCGACGGTGTGCCGGCATCCGGCTGGCCACTGGTCTGCTTTGGCCCGACCATCGCCCCGCCATCGCCGGATTTGCCCATTTCATGCGCGCAGCCTGTAACCAGTAACGTACCTATCAACATCGGAACTGCAAAAATACGCACAAGACCTCCGTGAG
>JANXVS010000014.1 GCA_025351555.1 Pseudomonadota bacterium
CTCCACCAGGAGGAGCACTTGTCACCGGCAAGGCGGCTATCCGAAATTACGTGGCGCAAAGCCTGGCAACGCCGGGGTTCCATATCAGCTGGACCACGGCGCAGGCTTCGATGAGCGCTGACGGCACAATGGGGTACACCAGTGGGTCCAACACCGCTACTTTCCCGGGGTCAGACGGCAAGCTCATGACAGTTATCGGTCGTGGTGTCACGGTCTGGCGTAGGGACAAGTCGGGCGCTTGGAAATGTGTCGCCGACATATGGAATTCGGGTCCATAAGTTGGCGCCTAACAATTCATTCAAGCCGAAGCCGCTTCGCGGCTCGGCTTAATTCAGGTGTTAGCTTGCATGCCATAATCGCGGACAGCATGAGCCCTACAGTCTTCCGCGAAGGCGGCTTCCGCTTCTACTTCTTCTCTCGCGAGGAGCCCCGCATGCACGTCCACGTGCATTGTGCAGACGGCGAGGCCAAGTTCTGGCTTGAGCCCCGCATCGAAGTGGCGCAAACTGTGGGTATGAAGGAGCGCCAGCTTCGGGCCGCTCAAGCTTTGGTCGAGGTACACGTCGATGAAATCCGCCGCGCTTGGCAACAACACTTCGGGCCCTGAGGTTACAAACGTATCTCAGCACGGCCTTTGGCTCTTGCTGGGCCGCGAGGAGCTGTTTCTCCCGTTCGAGCAATTTCCCTGGTTTCAAGACGCCCCTATCGGCAAGGTTCTGCACGTCGAGCAACCTTCCGCGCAGCATCTGTACTGGCCCGAACTCGACATTGACTTGGCGCTCGAATCGATTCGGCATCCAGAGCAGTTCCCACTGGTCGCACGAGTTGCAAGCTAACTACTCCGTAAGAGACTTCCCGTCAACTCCGGGCGATTGATGCTCTGGCCTTTAGCTTTGAGGCTGTTGCTGATCATCGTGATATCCTCTTTGCTGCTTGCTACGGGTCGGCGCTATGCGAAGTACAACGAATGTCAGACTGCATTTCCGTAATCGGTCTTGTTGCACCGCTGTTGCCAGTGCGGACCATTGTATAAACCGCACCCGAAGACCTCTTTCGCTCATCGGACTGTCCGGTGTCCGGGGATCGGCCGGCACACCGTTTGGACGTCCATCTAGTTAGTCAGGTTTTCTCCGGGTCGGTCTGACCTGTTGTCTACCGCTTCGCGCTGACGTTGAATCGAAACCTTCTTTTAGGCGTGCGCCGCATGCGTGTGCGGGTACATCGAATGACCTAGGCAGGCGTGCGGGTCATAGTCAACGTCGTGGGCCAGCATGGCCCAGATCTGCCGGGCGTGTTTATTGGCAATGGCGACGATGAGTTTGCCGAACGGCAGGCGGCCGGCGAGCGAGCGGATCCATGCTTGTTCGGGCGTGGAGTTTTCCACGCTGACCCGCTTGGCGCGCTCCAGGCTGGAGCGCGCACCCTGGATCAGTAGCGTGCGCAGGTACGCATCGCCGCGACAACTGATCGTGCCCAGACGCGCATGCCCGCCACTGGAGTGCTGGGTCGGGACCAGGCCGAGCCACGCTGCCAACTGCCGACCATTGTTGAACTCGCGCGCCGAACCGACACCGGCCACCATCGCATCGGCAGTGAGGGGACCCACGCCGATGAGTTCACGCAAACGCACGCAGCGAGCGTCTTGGCCTGCGTGGGCTTGGATGCGTGCTTCGCACGCGGCCATCGCCACGTGTGCCGTCGCCCAGTGTTCGGCCAGTGCGCGCAGCAGTTCCTTGAACTCGCCCGGCAGGTCCGGATGCGCGTCCAGATTGGCCAGGGTGTATCGGAGTGCGACATCGCGTTGCGCCACCACGATACCGAACTCGGCCAGCAACCCGCGCAGACGGTTGGCGATCGCGAGAGCTTCCACCTTGTAGCCTTCGCGCACCCGATGCCAAGACAGCCGCACTTGCTGGTCGATGTCCTTGATCGGCACAAAGCGCATGTTGCCCTGCCGTGCTGCGGTGGCAATCGCTTCGGCATCGTTGGGGTCGTTCTTAGCCAGCGGATTCTTGCGGAACGGCCGCACGAACTGTGCAGCCATCAGGCGCGGAACCAATCCGTGTTCAAGACAAAGCCGCGCCCAATGATGC
>JANXVS010000066.1 GCA_025351555.1 Pseudomonadota bacterium
ACCGTCGTGGCCGTGCCCAAGGTGGCCACGGCCTGGGTGATGCCGTGCTGGAACAGGGCGATAACATCCATGTAGCCTTCGACCACGATCAAGCGCGGAATCTTTGCGTGCGTCTGGCGCACTTGCCACAGCGCGAACAGCTGCTTGCCCTTCTTGAACAGCTCGGTTTCCGGAGAATTGAGATATTTGGGGCCGTCATCGGTCTTGACGAGAACCCTCCCGCCGAAAGCAATGACGCGGCCTCGCCGATCCTGGATCGGAAACATCACCCGATCGCGGAAGCGGTCGTACTTGGTGCCGCGTTCGCCGCTGGTCAGCATGCCGGATTTCTCCAGCAGCGCGAGGCGTTGTGGATTGGTGCCCAAAGTGGATTTCAGCGCATCCCAGGCATCCGGCGCGTAGCCCAAGCCGAAGCGCGCGATGGTGTCGGCATGCAGTCCGCGCGAGTCGAAATAGGTGCGAGCGTTTTCATGCTTCTCGAGTTCGCGCTGGTAGAACTTCGCTGCGGCATCGAGCACGGCATACAAATCCGTGGCGTCTTCCTGCGGCGCGCGCTTGGCGCCACCTTCATACGGTACCTTGAGACCCGCGCGCGAGGCCAGTTCTTCGACCGCATCGACGAATTCCAGGCGGTCGTAGTCCATCAGGAACTTGATCGCGCTGCCGTGCGCACCGCAGCCGAAGCAGTGATAGAACTGCTTGGCCGGACTGACCGTAAACGAAGGCGAACGCTCGTCATGGAACGGGCAACGCGCGCTCCAGTCACGGCCCGATTTTTTCAACGGCACGCGCTGCTCGATCACCTCGACGATGTCGATGCGCGCGAGCAGGTCATCGATGAATTGTTCGGGGATGCGGCCGGCCATAGGCCGCTAAGGATGCCACAGCCGGCAGCAATGGTGATGACTGTTGCTTGCTCAATAAGAAGCCGCGGCACTCGTGAGAATGCCGCGGCCCAAATCTGCTAAGGACGGACGGCTTCTATTTCTTGTGCTGACTGATGGTGAATTCGCCCACGGCGATACCCAGATCGATGCCCTCACCAGTGCCGGCCAGCGCCAGGGACACCGGACCCTTGGTCAGTACCTGCGCAGTTCCGGATTTGACCACGCCCGCGTGCGCTTCGGCTTGTGCGTAGTCGCCCAACACGTCGGTAATATTATGCACGTCGGTGAATTTTCCGGTGCCGTTGTCGATCTTGGATTTGCCCACGGTGAGACCGACACCCTTTGCCCCGATCACCACCGGCATCGAGGTGCCATTGGCGCAGGTCACCGTGCCGCTACCTTCGGAATGCTTGAAGATCGCTGACCATCCGGTCAGATTGAAATGCAACTTGCAATCCAAATCTGCACCCTCGGCATAGGCCTTGGGTGTATGTACTGCCATAGCGGACAGCGCAACAGCTGCACTCAAGACACCTGCATAAATTCGCATTTTCATCGTTGTTTCCTCGTGAGATGGGTTTTTATTTCAGAATGCGGATATGCCGAATATCACGCCCAGAATTGCAAGCACTACAAGAATCAGGAATATCGTGAAAATAATTTTTGCAATTCCTGCGGAGGCACCGGCAATACCGGTGAATCCCAAAGCGCCTGCGATCAGCGCGATAACGGCAAAAATGAGTACGAGCTTCAACATGGCGACCTCCTTTGGTCGTTTCGGCCCAAGCCCGAACTGTTCGGCCGGACTCTTGGCATACTTCAACACTTGTGCCAATCAGTTCAAACCGCGAAACGATTGATTTAGAAGTAAATTTTACCGATTACCCAATTGCACTTTGCAATGCCATCCATCCCTTCGTGCCGTTTGCACGGTTGCGCACATCGGCTCGCTTTCATTGCGTTTGCATGCCCCGATGCTGAGGGCTCCGGGTCTTTGCTGCGCCCGTTGAAGCTCGCGCCAACTTGGGCTGGTTTCCTCTTGTCGCAGTCGCGGGCTACACTTTCGGTCAGGGCCATTTGCACCGGAGTGCTTCATGAGCGTTGATTCCAGCGATCTTGCCAAGCTTTACCCGCTCGACAAGCTGCGCCCGGAAAACCTCGAGCAGCTTACGCGCGAGGCCACGACCGAGGATGTCGCCAAGGGGACGGTGCTATTCAAGGCCGGTGATACCGATGAGAACACCCTGTTCCTGCTCAGCGGGCGTGTGCGCGGCGACTATCCCGATGGCAAGAAGAAGGAGATCGACGCCAGCACTCTGCAAGGACGCTACGCGCTCGGTGATCTGCAACCGCGTCGCTTCACCGCCACCGTAGTTTCGTTCACCGCGACCCTGGTCAAGATCGATCGGCGCTACATGGAGAAAATCCAGACTTGGGATCAACTCTCCAGCGCCGAGAATTTCCGTTATTACGATCCTTCGCCGGACGCCAACCGCTGGGTGTTTCGCTTGCTACAGTCGCGCGCCCTGCACAAGCTGCCGACCGGGAACATCGAGCGCATGTTCCAGCGCTTCGAGGAGATTCAGGTCTCCAGCGGCGACGTGATCATCCGCGAAGGCGAGGTGGCCGATTACTACTACGCGATCAAGGACGGCGCCGCATCGGTGTCCAAGAGTCTGGAAACCGGCGACTCCATCGTCGCTTATCTGGTCCGTGGCGACACGTTCGGCGAGGACGCGCTGCTGGCCGGTACGGCGCGCAACGCGACAGTGACGATGATCAAGGACGGCAAGTTGATGCGCTTGGCGAAAAAGGCGTTCGACGAAGTACTCAAGCCACCGATCGTGGAATGGCTGACGCCGGGCATGGCCTCGATCATGGCGCGTCAGGGCGCCGTGGTTCTGGATGTTCGCATGCCCGAAGAAAACGCGCAGCGCGCGATCAAGGACGCGCTCAACGTGCCGCTGTACATGCTGCGCGAGAGCGTTGCCGATTTCGACAAATCCAAAAGATATATCGTTTACTGCACTACCGGCGAGCGCAGCGCGGCCGCCGCATTCATCCTGAGCAAGCTGGGTTTCCAGGTCTTCGCCCTGCAGGGCGGTATTTCCGGGATGATTCGGCAGCTGGAAAAGCAGGCCTGATATAGGCGCGGCTAAGCCATCACGCTGTCGCCGATCAACACGATATCGGCCGGCCGTTGCGCGAACAGACCGACGCAGACCACGCCGGTGATCTGGTTCAGATCCGTTTCCAACGCGACCGGATCGGAAATTTTCCAGTCGTGCACATCCAGGATGCAGTTGCCGTTGTCGGTGACGACAGTCTCGCGCCATAGCGGACGCCCGCCGCGTTTGACGATTTGCCGGGCCACATACTGACGTGCCATCGGGATCACTTCCACTGGCAGCGGAAATTTTCCGAGCACGTCTACGCGTTTGGACGAATCGATCATGCAGATGAAGGTCTTCGACGCGGCGGCGATGATCTTCTCGCGCGTCAACGCAGCACCGCCGCCCTTGATCAGGCAGCGGCGCGAATCGCATTCATCGGCGCCGTCCACGTACAGCGCCAGTTCGCCGACGCTGTTGAGATCGACCACCTGGATGCCGCGTTCCTTCAGCCGCGCCGAGCTTTGTTCCGAACTGGATACTACGGCCTGGATGCGCTGGCGGATTTCGCCGAGGGCGTCGATGAAATACGCCACCGTCGAGCCGGTGCCGACGCCGATGATGCTGCCAGCTTCGATATAGCCGATTGCGCGCTGCGCAGCGAGACGCTTCTCTTCGTCGCGGGTCATGTTGATTTATCCACAAATGTAAAATGTTGTTTCATTCGAGATCGAGAATGAAATCCCAGTGCGCTTTGGTCACCGGTTGCACGGACAGGCGGCTGCCGGGCCGTACCAGGACAAGCTCTCGCAATTCCGGTCGCGCTTTCAGCTGCGTCAACGTGATCGCGCGCTTGAGCTTGCGTTTGAACTTCACGTCGACCAGCATCCAGCGCGGCGCGGCGCGCGAACTGCCCGCATCGAAATAGTCGCTGCGCGGATCGAACTGGGTCGGATCGGGATACGCGGCACAAGCGACTTCGGCGATGCCGACGATGCCCGGCTCGGCGCAACTGGAATGGTAGAAAAACACGCCGTCGCCGGCACGCATGCCGTCGCGCATGTAGTTGCGCGCCTGATAGTTGCGCACGCCGCTCCACGGCTCGGATTTCTTGCGTTTGAGGTCGTCGATGGAAAAATCATCGGGCTCGGATTTCATTAGCCAGTAATTCATCTAGGAACCTCTGAGTAAGTGCCCGATCGTTCGGTCTTCGATCGCGGCGCCGCACATCCACAACCCCATCAAACCCTTGCTGCGCAAGAGTTTGATCGCCCCCTTAACTTTAGGGGGCTGAAAAAAGCCCGCTATTGTCAGACCTTCCCTAACGCGGTTACCTCATCAGGTGCGCGGTGCGCACTCAATCAGTTCACGATCGGTGGCGACGAAATCCAGCGCAACGTCCCACGGCTGCGGCGTGAGTTGCAGCAGTTCCTGGAAATGGTAGCCGATGCCGACCAGCAACGGTTGCGCCGGCCGGGGTTTTTCTTTGAGGAAGGCGAAGCTGCGGTCGTAATAGCCGGCGCCGGCGCCGAGGCGATTGCCGCAGTGATCAAAGCCGAGCAGGGGCACCAGCACCAGATCGATATCCTGCGCCGACACCAACTCTGTGGGGTCGCTTTCCGGCTCGGGAATGCCGTAGCGGTTGGCGCGTACTGGCAGGCCCTGTTCCCATGGGGCGAAAGTCAGCGTGTTGCCGGCGGCGAGCACGGGCAGATAGTAACTCTGCGCGCGCGCGCGCAGGCGACCAAGCGCGATATTGAGCGGCAGCTCACCGCCCACGGCCCAATAACCAGCGACACGCGCATCGACCAGAAACTCCGGTAATTGTTCCAATGTGGAAACAAGCGCACTGGCCGCAGCGATGCGTTCGGTCGCGCCCAGTTGCGCACGCACAGTGCGCAGATGCGCGCGCAACTGGGCGCGTGAATGCAGAGGATCAGTAGTCATCCCGAAAAGAATCGCAAAAAGGTGCCGCATAAATGCCCCCTTAAGTTAAGGGGGCGATCAAATGGTCGCGTGGCGGGCATTTGATGGGGTTGTGGAGAGTTGCGCGCCGAGTAGAACCTCAAGGCGTCTGCTTCATCGACAAGATACCGCATGGAAATGGCGCCCTCCGCGATGCCGGTGCACACCGAACGACCTTGATCCCGAGGATCAGGTGGGAAAGCTCGCCGGTCGTTAGGCTGTCCGCTCGCGGCGGACTTGCGCACAGACTTAAGGCACTGCAATCCCGGAGTCGTATATAGGGCCAAGGCAATATGTTTGGATGCGCTGTCGCGCATCGCAGGGAACGCGCGCCTATCTTACCGGTGCGGCAAGCATGCCATCAAGCTTCGCGCGCAGCGTCTGCAGATGTTGTGCCAATGCGCCGGCATCGGAATCGCCGCGTTGTTTCATCTGCATCAGCTCGTGCGCGATGTTGAGGGCAGCCATCACGGCGATGCGGTCAACACCCGCAGAGCGCGAAGCATTGCGGATTTCGCGCATCTTGCCATCAAGGTATGCCGCAGCGGCAATGAGCCCCGGACGTTCTTCCGGAGTGCAACCGATCAGGAATTCGCGATCCAGGATGCTGACTGCGACGGGCGTATCCGCACTCATGCGCCGTTCTCCAGTGAACGCAGACGCGCGATCATG
>JANXVS010000108.1 GCA_025351555.1 Pseudomonadota bacterium
CGCCTGCGCGGCGATGCGCTCAGCGACGTGATCTTTTCGGGCTCAGGTGGACGCAAGCCGGTCGGCACGGCGACGGTCGAACTGGTCTTCGACAATTCCGATGGCCTCGTCGTCGGCGAATACGCCAAGTACAACGAAATCTCGGTCAAGCGCACCGCGAGCCGTGATGGCCAGTCACAGTATTTCCTCAACAGCGGGCGTTGCCGCCGCCGCGATATCACCGACTTGTTCCTCGGCACCGGTCTGGGCGCGCGCAGTTACTCGATCATCGAGCAGGGCATGATCTCGGAGATCATCTCGGCACATCCGGATGAATTGCGCGGGTATCTGGAAGAAGCTGCGGGCATCTCCAAATATAAGGAGCGGCGCAAGGAAACCGAAAGCCGGATCAAGGCCACGCGCGAGAATCTCGAACGCCTCAACGATGTGCGCGAGGAAGTGGATAAGCAGCTTGAGCACTTGAATCGCCAGGCCAAGGCCGCCGCGCGCTGGCAGGATCTGAAAGCCGAACAAACCCGGCGCGAGGCGGAAATGCGCGGCCTGCACTATCGCGCCATTGCCACCGAGATGGATGAGCATGGCTCGGCGTTGCGCCAGGCCGAGATCGGCATCGAAGGGTTCGTCGCCGATCAGCGCCAAATCGAAGCCCAGATCGAGACCCATCGCGAGCATCATCAGGTCGCCGGCGAACATCTGAACAAGGTGCAGGCCGAGGTTTACCGCGTTGGTGGCGAGATCGCGCGCGTTGAACAGCAGATTCAGCACAACCGCGAAATGAGCGAACGCCTGGAACGAGCACGCCAGGAAACCGAACGTGCCTTCGCGGAACTCGGCGAACATATCGGCGCCGATCGTGAGCAGATCGAAACCCTGCGCGCCGCGTTGAGCGATGGTGAGCCGAAGCTGGCGACCCTGAATGAAGTAGCCACGCAGACGGCTGACATCCAGCGCGAGGCCGAAGCGAAACTGGCCGAATGGCAAAGCCAGTGGGACGCCTATGCAAAATCCAGTGCCGAGGCGGCCCAAGCAGCCGAAGTGGAGCGCACGCGTCTGGATTATCTGGACAAGCAGGCGCTGGAAAGCGGGCGTCGCCTGGACTCGCTGCACGAGGAAAAGCGTGCGGCTGATTTCGTCACCTTGAGCGCGCATGCTGAACAGCTCGCCAGCGAGCACGATGTACATCGCGACAAAGTGGAAACCTATACTTCATTGCTCGACGAGCGCCGCATCGCTCACGAGAAACTGCACGAATCCGAGCGCACCAGCGCTGCCGCGCTGAACGACACGCGCACCGAGTTGCAGCGTCTGCGCGGCCGTCTGGCATCGCTGGAAGCCTTGCAGCACGCGGCGCTAGGGCAGGAAAAATCCGCGGCTGGTGAATGGCTGGCGCGACTGGGGCTGAATAAATCACGGCGTCTGGGCGAAATGCTCGAAGTCGATGCGGGCTGGGAAACGGCAGTGGAAACTGTGCTGGCCGGTCTGCTCGAAGGCGTGCTGACCGATGCGCCGCACGCGCACGCTGCCGAGTTCGCTGCGCTGCGCGACGCCGATGTCGCCCTGATCGCCGATGCGTCTGCTGCGGTCGGGCGTGCGGGCACGCTGGCGGCGCAAGTGCGTGGACCGGATGCGGCCATCGGGATTTTGTCACAAGTACACATTGCTGCATCGCTGGCCGATGCGCGTGCGATGGCGCCGGCATTGGCGCCGCACGAATCGGTGATTACCTGCGAAGGCGAATGGCTCGGCGCAGGTTTTGCGCGTGTGTTGCGCCGCGGTGGCGCCCAGGCGGGCGTGCTCGCGCGCGAGCGCGAGATCCAATCGCTCAAACAGCAAATCGACAGCTTGCAGGAACGTGTCGACAGCCTGGGCGGGGAAATCGAAACGCTCAAGGCCGGCAAGGCCGACGCCGAGCGCGCGCGCGATGATGCGCAGCGCGAACTCTATGTCACTCATCGCCGTGCCGCGGAATTGGCCGGCCAGTTGCAAAGCCATCGCGGCAAGATCGAAACCGCGCAGGCACGCCTGGCCAAGGTCGATCTGGAAATCGGCGAGCTCGAAACCCGCGTTGGCAGCGATCAGGTGCAGACGCGCGAAGCACGCGCACGCCTGGAAGCTGCGGTCGCGCGCATGGGTGAGACTGAACAGCAGCGCCAGCATCTGGATGGCGAACGCCGGCGTCTGCTCGAAGCGCGCGAGGAAGCGCGGATGAACGCACGCGAAGCCGGCGAGCAGGTACATCAGCTGGCGCTCGGCCTTGAATCCAGACGTTCAGCGGTTGCGTCGCTGGAGCAAGCGCTGCAGCGCATGCACAATCAACTCGCGCAGCTGGAATCGCGCAAGGTAGAAATCGCGCAACAACTTGAATCCGGCCATAGTCCGCTGGCCGATCTGGATGCCGAACGTCAGACGTACTTGAATCAACGCCTGCTCATCGACAAGCAGTTGGTCGAAGCGCGCAAGGCGTTGGAAGAACGTGACAACGAATTCCGCGGCTACGAGCAGGAACGTCATCGCATTGAACACTTGCTTGGCCAGCAACGCGAAGCGCATGCCGAGCGCCGCCTGGCGCACCAGAGCCTGCAATTGCGTGCGCAGCAGCTGCATGAGTCGATCACGCAGGCAGGCCATGAGCTGGCCTCGGTGCTGGAAGCCTTGCCGGTGGGCGCTGATCCGACCGAATGGCAGCAGCAACTGGAAACACTCGACGCCAAGATCAAACGTCTGGAGCCGGTGAATCTTGCCGCAATTTCCGAATACGAAGAGCAATCGCAGCGCAAGGCCTATCTCGATGCACAGCTGGCTGACTTGAACACCGCGCTGGAAACCCTGGAAGGCGCGATCAAGAAGATTGACCGCGAAACCCGCCAGCGCTTCAAGGACACCTTCGATCGCGTCAACACCGGTTTGCAGGAACTGTTCCCGCGCCTGTTTGGTGGCGGCCACGCTTATCTGGAGCTGACCGGCGACGATCTGCTGGATTCCGGCGTGTCGATCATGGCGCGTCCACCGGGCAAGCGCGTGTCGAATATTTCGCTTTTGTCCGGCGGCGAAAAGGCGCTCAGCGCCGTCGCCTTGGTTTTCTCGATCTTCCGCCTGAATCCGGCACCGTTCTGCCTGCTCGACGAAGTCGATGCGCCACTGGACGAAGCCAACGTTGGCCGCTTCTCGCAGCTCGTCACCGAGATGAGCGAGCGCGTGCAGTTCCTGTTCGTCACCCACAACAAGGCGACGATGGAAGCCGCGCGTCAGTTGTGCGGCGTGACCATGCGCGAGCCGGGCGTTTCTCGATTAGTTCAAGTTGATCTGGCTGAAGCAGCTAAACTAGCCGGAGCCGCATGAGTCGGAGGCGCCGATGGAATCGCAAGGCCTGAGCACGAACGAACTGCGCATCATCATCGCCGTCATCGGCGTGATCATCTTCGCGCTGATCTATCAGTTTGGGCGTCCGAAGAAACCAGGGCAGGGCAGGCGCACCTTGTTCCAGCGTGGCGGCAGCGAGCGGGTTGAGCCGACCATGGATGGCAGCACCGAGCCGTCGCAGGGCCAGCTCAATGTCGAGTTGCACGCGGAATTGGAACGCCTGGGTTCGGCGATCGTCGCCAAGCGCGGCGAAAGCGCGGCCGAATCCAGCGAAAGCAAAGGACCCAAACCCGGCGCACGCCCGGCGCAGCCGATCGAGCGCATCGTCACCCTGTTCGTTGCTGCGCGTGCAGGCGGATTCATGCAAGGATCGAATCTCGTCGTCGCCGCCGAAAAAGCCGGGCTGACCTTCGGCGACATGGGCATTTTCCATCGTCTGGTATCGGGAAAATCCGAAGCCGGGCCGATCTTCAGCATGGCGAACATGGTCAAACCCGGCAGCTTCGACATGCGCCATATCGACGAACTGAAAACGCCGGGCGTGAGTTTCTTCATGGCCTTGCCCGGCCCCTTGCCTGCACTGGATGCCTGGGACGCAATGCTGCCGACCGCGCACCGCCTGGCCGAACTGCTCAATGCGAACGTGCTCGACGAGGAACGCAATGCGCTCGGCCGTCAGCGCGTCGCCCACATCCGCGATGAATTGCGCGCCTGGGATCGCAAGCAGGAGCGCAGTCACATTCGCATGCGCTAGCCGGTCGTCGCATGGATGGCCGGTATGCCGGTAATGCAGGAGCCATTGCCGGCGATGGCCGTTTCGCAAACACGCGCGTTCGCTTTGCTCCCAATCTGGCGTTATGTTGCGCACACAGGTTGATATCGCCTGCCGCCACATTCCGGAGGGGTTATGCGTGTAATCGATACGTTTCTAGGGTTCGCTCTTGTTTTTACCAGCCTGACAGCGGCGCAAGCCGCGACCCCGGCGCAAGGCCATGTCGCTCTGGAAAAGCAGAGCTGGGATGTGGCCGATGCGATCGCCTATCGCAACGGCGATGAAGTCCTGGTCGTACTCAGCAACAAGAATTACGACCGCGCTGCGTTCGCCAAGGATGGCAAGCTCGACGACTTCGATTTTATCCATCACACCATGGACGCCGGCGCATCGACGCTGACGCTGAAATTCGATACCGAATTCAAACTCAGCACCATGCAGTATTCGTTGCCCGGTGGCAGCGGCGCGCGCAGCGGCGACATGGAAAAAGACTTCACCCTGGGCAAGCACAGCGCGAACGCGCTGGCCGGTGTATTCAAATATGCCAGCGACGCCGACAAGGTTTCGGTCAGCTTCGATCTGCCGATTCAAAGCGACAAACTCGAACGCCCCGGCAAGCCGCTGGCGGCCGATGGCGGCGATCCCGGCAAGGCCCTGCTCAAGCACTTCGCGGCGATACAATCTGGCAATATCGATCAGGTGATTGCCGTCAGCCCGCCAGAGAGACGTTCCATGATCGAAGCCGCGAAGGCGTCAGGTGAAGCCAAGCAAATGCTGCCCTTCATGCAGTCGATGACGCCGACCCAGGCGAAAGTCCTCGGCGGCAGGCTCGACGGCGACAAGGCCCAAGTCGATTTTCAGGGCATGCTCGATGGCAAAGTGCAGAAGGGCAATGCGGAACTTAGTCGCATCAATGGCATCTGGTATGTGGGGGATGTTAGTTTGGATGCGCAGTAGCCGCCGCGCGGCTGTGCCTCATACGGACTCAAGATCTTTGAGGGTCCTGCCTTTTATATTGGGTCTTCAGGAAGTCGTGTGGGTGAATTGACGATGTAAACGTAGCTGTAAGCTGCGTGGCGATTGGCTTGCAGGTATTTTCAACGGGCTTGGGTTTGGTCATCATGTTCGGATGA
>JANXVS010000136.1 GCA_025351555.1 Pseudomonadota bacterium
CTCGTATGGCGGGGCTGTCGACTGGCTCTATTCGCAACCTCGAAGAGGACGGCCAAGTGTCCCTCGACACGCTGGTCCGCGTCGCGCGCGCCCTCGGACTCCTGTCGGAGCTTGAAACGTTGTTTGTGCCGGCGCGCCACAGCATCGCCATGATGGAACAAACCGAGCTCGCGCGCCGCCGCCAGCGCGCGCCGCGCAGGCCGCATCCGTGAAAAAACTGACCGTTCACTATGCAGGCTGGGGCGAGGACTGGCCGCTCGGCCAGCTGGCCGACGACGGTCGCGTGCTGCTGTTCGAGTATTCGGAGCGCGCCTTGACCGAAGGCCTTGAACTGTCACCGATGCACCTGAAGTTGGGACAGAAATCCTACGGCGACTTTTCACCCGACAACAACCGATTGCCCGGCCTGATCAACGACAGCCTGCCGGACGGATGGGGCATGCTGCTCATGGATCGCTGGTTCCGAAAGCAAGGGTTGCCGACGCCAGGTCCTCTCGACAGGCTCGCCTTCCTCGCCGACCGGGCGATGGGCGCGCTGCGGTTTGAGCCGGCGCTGGACGTCGACACCACGCAGCCAGATTGGAAACTGAAAACGATTGCGCGTGAGACCATGCGCGTGCTGGAGGGTGAATCGACATCCGCACTGCTGGAGCTTCTGATCACCGGTGGCTCGCCACAAGGTGCCCGGCCCAAGGCGCTCGTCCAGTACGATTGCGCCTCGGGCAGCGTAAGTACGCGGCCGGACGCGATTGGGGCACCTTGGTTGGTGAAGTTCCCGGGCAACGAAGACCACAAGGAAGTTTGCGCCGTCGAGCAGTTGTACATGGAACTGGCACGCGAGTGCGGCCTTGACGTTCCCGAAAGCAAGTTGTTCGATCTCTCCTCCAAGTACGCCGCGTTCGGTGTCGCTCGCTTCGATCGTGACAAAGGCATGCGCGTGCCGGTACACAGTCTGGCCGGTTTGCTTCACGTCGGTTTTCGGATCCCGGGTAGCGTGGACTATACCGGCCTGCTCCGCGCCACCCGCTTTCTGACCAGGGATGAGCGCGAGGTGCGCAAGGCCTACGCGCATGCCGTGTTCAACGTGGTCTTCCACAATCGCGACGATCACCCGAAAAACTTCGCCTGGCGACTCGGCCAAGATCGCCGGTGGCGGCTGGCGCCGGGGTTCGATCTCACCTTTAGTGACGGTCCGGGCGGACAGCATCACACCGACATCTGCGGCGAGGCACGATCGGTGCGCCACGAGCACCTGCTACGCCTTGCCAGGGACGGCGGTCTGGAACTACTCGCCGCCGAGCAGGAAATCGACAGGATCTGTATGGTGGCGGCGTCGTTTTCCAAGAAGGCCGGGGAATTCCCCATTCGACGCGCCTCCCTCCAAGCGATGAAGGCCGCCATCGAGGCCTGCAGCAGGGCGGCCAGAAAATGATCAAGGCAATTTGCTACCGCGGTCGGTACAGCGCTAGTGGCGAACGAGCTAACATCCTAATGAGCCACGGCTTGACCTCATTGCCGCCAGCGAGAGTGGTGATCGCGAAGGCCGTGCTTTCCTGGCGACGCTTGCACCGTTCGCTTCAAGCTTGATGCGTGACACACGCACTAGCGATATTCTCTGGATATGCGCGACTATACGATCATGGTGCAGTTCGACGTCCATAGCGGCGACAGGACTTGGACGCTGTGGATCGAGGCATACGCCTGGCGACGGCCAAATGATTGGTCACCGCCTTCACCGAGATTGATCAGATCGTGCTGTTGAATTTGGTCACTTCGGTCAGGAGATTGATCACCTCCGCCAACTGGTCACGTCGGGCGCGAGACTGATCAGTTGCGCCGCAACTTCTGCCCGCAGTCGACCCGAACCCGCCTTTCGCGACTGACAGGTATTGGGTGGCCGCATCGATCGCGCAATCGTGATCGCGAAGATTCATGGCGTGCTATTCCCGGCCAGCGGTGGATATGCAATGGTCTGCGGCGGCGGCCAGTGCAATCCGGACTCGGCAAGCCGGGCCTTGAATTTCGGCGTTGCATCCAGATCGAACGGCGCGCCGCATTGGCATTCGGTGACGAGTGTCGCCAGCAGTAGACCGCCGGCAGGGCGCGCATCCAATGCCGCCGCGTGCCGGTTCGCTTCAGCGCGATCGCCCAACAACGATGCTTCTACCGCATCCGCGATCGCCCACATTTTCAACTTCGAATGGTTGCGATCCAGACTGCGTAATCGCGCGTGCAGGGACGCAGCATCCTCGCCTGCGGCGCGGCCGACAATTAGCTGAGCCACGTAATAAAACTCGCCTTTCACTTCGATGGATGGGAGCAGATTATGCGCCTCAGCGATCCGTCCGAGCATCGTCATTGCCACGACCTGCTCGGGGCTCACGCTGACAATTCCGCCGCGTGCGCGCGTGAGCGCCTCCTGGACAGCCAGCACGCGCTCCGGATGTCCGGTGGCGCGCGCTGCCCAAGCTCGGGTACTGAAGTTGATGGTGTTCAACGGATCGCACGCATTCACCCGCGCACCGAGGTCCTCGATGAGGTCACCATAGCCGAAGGCGCTGGCAAACACTGGCATCCAGTTCGGTGCGCTGCAGCCGGGCTGTCGCAATGCCGTCTCGATGCGGTCGGACAAACCGTGCCAGTCGTCGCTAAGGAACTGCCGCTCTGCGAGGGCGAGGTCGCGCTGCTGGGCGTCCGGGCTGTGGGCCGCTGCAAGTTCGAGCGTGCGCAGAGCTGAATGCTGCGCATCGAGCCGCTCGGTTGGGCTGTGCTCGTCGGCCAGCAGGATGTGTTCGTAAAAATCCGCCTCGGCGAAATAGGCAAAGGAAAACTCGGGTTCGAGCGCAATGGCCTTGTCGAACTCCACGTTGGCCAGTCGCAACGTGTCGATCAAGTCGAGTTCGGGTTTTCGATGTCCGTCGATGTAAAGTTTCCAGCCCCGCTGATAGGCGATGAAGGCATCGACGTTCTTGACGCCCGCTTCGTGCATGCGCGCGCGTTGCCTGTCGTCGAGCACCACATTCAACACGCCGGCAACCTGTTCGGCGATGTCCAATTGCACGGCCAGCGTGTCCTTCACCGTGCGGTCATACGTCTGCGACCACAGGTGGATGCCGTCGGATGCGCGGATAAGCTGCGCGGTGATGCGCGCCCGCTCGCCCTCGCGCCGCACGCTGCCTTCGAGCACATTGGCGACGCCAAGCCTGGCACCGATCGTGCGCAAGTCGTCGCTCTTGCCCTTGAACTGAAAAGAGGACGTACGACCGACAACCTGCATGCCGTCGATGCGCGCGAGTGAATTGAGTATTTCCTCGCTGACGCCGTCGGAGAAATATTCGTTGTCCTTGTCGCCGGACATGCTCACGAACGGCAGTACGGCGATCGATCTTTCAGAGGCAGTAGTCGCCAGCGCGACAGCTGCCGCCGAAGGGACTGCATTCGCTTCAGCGATTGTGGCCTCCGGCGAATGCTGCGAGACGCGCCATAACACTGCGCCACCAATCGCCAACAGCAACGCGAGAATCAATAATTCGACACCGCTGACACGTTGCGCGCCACGTTCGCCGTGATACCACGCCAGCACCAGGGCGACGAAGAAGCCGATCGCCAATGCAATGATGAGAACGCGCACGGCCGATTCCGGCCAGCCGAAACGCTGCGCGACGATATCCAGACCCTGCAGCAACGCAAACGCCGCGGCGGCATAGGCCAGAGCCCATTGCACAAGCTTGCGTTCTTTCAGGCGCTGCAGGAATCCACCCACGCGCAATCCCCCCGATCCGCAATTCGAGGAGTGTAGCCTAACCCCTCGTCGATCACCGGCCCGGGGTCGGGAAGCCGCGCTTTTTGCGCTCTCGTTGATGGCAGCCCTGCTGCTATGCGGATCGTGGTCGATACGCGTTCGACTCAACTAAAACTGGTGTATTGAAAGCTAGCTCCGGCGCAGTGATTTAGCAGCTGTCAGCCCACTTATAGCCGAGGATCATCTGCGAAGAATCGACCCATAACGGTCTGTCCCGAACGACCGCTGTCCGGCAAGCGGCCGCGAGCTATGGTCGAAAGTGGTGTATGGGCTGAGAGCTGAGGCGAAGGGTTGAAGGCGGTGGAGATTCTG
>JANXVS010000151.1 GCA_025351555.1 Pseudomonadota bacterium
GCTGACGCGACCGCTGGAAAATCTCGGCCGCGCGACGCTGGCCTCGCTGGCCGGAATCGGCTACGCCGGCATGCTGCTTTTGGAAAGTTTATACTTTGCCGCAGTCGGCTGGCGCGTCGGCCAGCCGCTGCGCTTGCGTGCGGTGGCCGAGCAGATGCGCCAGATCGGTGTCGATGCGTTGCCGATCGTCACTTTGCTGGCGATGACCATCGGCATCATGCTGGGCATCCAGTTTATTTCCGCGCTGGGTGAGTTCGGGGCGCAGTCACAAGTGGTCGTGGCGGTGGCGAAATCGGTGACACGCGAATTCGGCGCGCTGATCACGGCGATCCTCGTTGCCGGCCGCTCGGGATCCGCGCTGGCTGCACGTATTGGCTCGATGTCGGTATCGCAGGAAGTCGATGCGCTGGCGACGATGGGCATTGAACCGGTGCGCTATCTGGCCGCGCCGGCGCTGTTGGCGATGCTGTTGATGCTGCCGATCCTGACGGTTTTCGCCGACGCCGTGGCGATCTGCGGCGCGGCGCTGTACAGCTCGCCGTCGCTCAACGTCACGCCCACCGCGTACCTGATGCAGACGCTTTCCCTGCTCACTCCCGGCGATATCTGGCAGGGCGTGAGCAAGTCCGCCGTATTCGCCGTACTCATCACCCTGATCGGCGTCAGCACCGGTTTTTCCGTCAGCGGCGGCGCCGAGGGCGTCGGCCGCGCGACCACGCGCTCGGTGGTGTTGTCGATCTGCTACATCATCGTGGTCGATATGGTTTTCTCGTATTTCCTGAATCGTTGAGCCATGAACGCTGCCGTGCCCCTCATCGAAGTCGAAAAACTCGAAGCCTGGTACGGCAAGCGCCGGATTCTCAATGGCGTGGATTTCAACGTGAACGCCGGCGAGATCCGCGTGATCATGGGCGGATCGGGATCGGGGAAAAGTACGCTGCTGCGACATTTGTTGGGGCTGCACAAACCACGCAGCGGAACGGTGCGTCTGCTCGGCATCGATATCGCCAAGGCAAGCGAACGCGAGATGCTCGCCCTGTGTCGCCAGATCGGCGTGTCGTTTCAGGGCGGTGCGCTGCTCACGTCGATGAGCGTCGGCGACAATGTTGCCCTGCCACTGCGCGAGCATACGACGCTGGATGAAAACACCATCCGCATCATGAGCCGGCTCAAGCTCGAAGTCGTCAACCTCGGCGGTTTCCAGGATCTGATGCCATCGCAACTTTCCGGCGGTATGGTCAAGCGCGCGGCATTGGCGCGGGCGATCGTGATGGATCCGAAGCTGCTGTTTTTCGATGAACCTTCAGCCGGGCTTGATCCGGTGGTATCGGCCGAGCTCGACGAGTTGATCTTGCGCCTGCGCGACGCGCTGCGCATGACGATCGTGGTGGTGACGCACGAACTGGAGAGTGCGTTCAAGATTGCAGATACCATTACCGTGCTCGATCAGGGCGATATCCTGATGACCGGCAGCGTGGACACAGTGCGTCATGCCGACAACGAGCGCATCCAGGATCTGCTCAATCGGCGTCCGCGCGAGATCCAGGTCGATGCGGATGCGTATCTGCGTCGGCTCACCGAAGAACAGGTCTGATATAACAAGCGTGATGTCGACAAGGGGACAAGCGTGAAACGCGATAATGTGAACTACCTGGTGGTCGGCATCGTGGTGTTGGTTGGCTTCGTGCTGCTGCTGGGCGCGTTGGTGATGATGACCGGACGCAGCGGTGCAAGCACTGCCTACTATACCCACTATCGCAACGTCTCCGGCTTGCGCTATGGCGCGCCAGTGTTTTACGAGGGTTACCGCATCGGCCAGGTCGGCGCGATCACGCCCGAGCGCGATGCCGGTGTCAATGGAGTACGCAGCACGCGCTACAAAGTCGAACTGACAGTGCGTCGCGACTGGCCGATTCCGAAAGACTCTCTGGCGCGCATGACCTCAACGGGCCTCCTCGCCGACGTTGCCGTTGGTATCACCGAAGGTTCGAGCAAGGACGCGGCGGCGCCCGGCAGCGAACTGTCTGGGGTGGAGGCGTCGGATATTTTCTCGGCGGTGAACGAGCTGGCAGGACAACTCACCGAGCTGACCCGCAACCAGATCGCACCGCTGATCAAGAATCTGTCGCAGCATGTGGATTCCATCGCCAGCGTGCTCGACAAGAACATGCCGGAACTGGTCGGGCAGTCGCAGGCGCTGCTGACGCGCCTGAACAACGCATCGGATTCGCTCAATGATGTGCTCAAGCCGCAGAATCGCGGCAACATCGCGGCGATCCTGAGCAACGTCCGCGATGTCACCGCGCAACTGCATGACACTCAGGAAAAGCTCGCCCACACCCTGACCCAACTGGACAGCATGGCCAGCGAAAACCGTCCCGGCGTGCGCGACTCGGTGGACAATCTGCGTTCCATCCTTTCGGCGTTGTCCGGCCGCATCGATTCGATCACGCAACATTTGGAAGGCGCCAGCCGCAACTTCGACGAATTCGCGCGCGAGGTGCGCAAGAGTCCGAATCGAATCCTGCTGTCGCCGAAGGCGGACAACGTCGAGGAAGAAAACCAATGAAAACGATGGCCGCGATGATCGCGATCCTTTTGCTGGTAGCGTGCTCGCCGGCGACCGTGCCGGACGTGACGTATTTTCGTCTGCCGCCGCCCATGCCGCTGCCGCACGCAGACAAGCCGCTGTCGGCGCTGCCGATCGAGGTTGCCGTGTTCAGCGGCGATGGCGTCTATGCC
>JANXVS010000158.1 GCA_025351555.1 Pseudomonadota bacterium
TTTGCCTATCATATCAGTTCCTTCCATTAATTTTATATTAGGGTTTTAGTTAGAACAATGAAAAGTTATATGACGTAGATTCTGACGCCGGAGACTCCAAAGCTTTCGTCGCAAGGGTCCTGCTCGACGGTGGAGCCGAAGCCGATGACGATGCCGGAGCGGCGGCTGACGGGTTCTGGGCGAACGCGACGCCAGCTGCGAGCATCGCAGTTGCAAATACGGACAAACGCAAAATCATGCGAACCTCCAAGGGATAAAGTACCGTAAATCGTGCGGCGGGAAACGCCAGAAAAGCTTGGCGCCAGCACGAAAGCGCGCCATCTTACCCGAGCGCTGGCGTGAAACCTAGCGCCACGCCTGCACGCGACAGGATAAATTCAGGTTTGGATCGCGCAGATATTCACCGATCGCTAAACATCCGTGTAATTGGCGTTAATTTGCGGTCGGCCAGGCTTCGGCTTTTCGGCTATCATCCGCGCCCCGACGATAGCGAGATACGTCATGGCCTTTCGCAACCTGCTCAGTGCCGACCACGGCGGCGTGCGCCGCATCATCATCAATCGCCCGGACAAGCTCAACGCGCTTAATCGTGAAATTATCGGCGAGCTGCATATCGCGTTCGATCAGGCCCGACATGACGACAGCGTGCGCGTGGTCGTCCTCGCCGGCAGCGGCGAGAAGGCCTTCGTTGCCGGCGCCGATATCACGGAACTCGCGGCGGCGACGCCACAACAGGCCCAGCAGTTCTCGCGCGCGGGCCAGCAGATGATGCTCAACATCGAGCGCCTGGGCAAACCGGTGATCGCACGCATCCAAGGGTTTGCCCTTGGCGGCGGCATGGAACTGGCGATGTGCTGCCACCTGCGCATCGCCAGCGAGAAGGCCAAATTCGGTCAGCCCGAAATCAACCTCGGCGTCACTCCTGGATTCGGCGGCACCCAACGCCTGTTGCGCCTGGCCGGCCGCGGTGCTGCGCTGGAACTGTGCCTCACCGGCACGCCCATCGACGCCGCACGCGCGCTCGCGCTCGGCGTGGTCACGCGCGTGGTCGCTGCGGAAAAACTCGATGAAGAAGTCGATGCGCTCGCCGCACAGCTCGCCAATTCTGCACCACATGCTTTGGCGGGCATATTAAATGCCATCGTACTCGGCGGTGAAAGCAACATCGATGTCGGTCTGGATTACGAAACCCAGGCGTTTGCACTGTGTTGCGCGACCGCGGATATGCGCGAAGGCACGAGTGCGTTTCTGGAGCGGCGCAAGCCGAGTTTTAACGGAAACTAATCTCACCTCTCCCGCCTGCGGAGGGGGAAAATCAATCATACCCGCCGCGATACTTCTTCTCGCCCGCGGTCACGCGCAAATCAAGCCGGTTCTGCTTGGTCGGCAACGGACACGTCGCATACGGCGTGAACGCGCACGGCGGGTTATAGGCCTGATTGAAATCCAGGATCACCTTGCCGTCCTTCGGTTCCGAGGTATACAAAAAGCGCGCGGCGCCATAGGTTTCCTTGCCGCTGGTCTTGTCTGCGAACACCAAAAACAATTCCTTGTCGCTCGGCGTTTCGATCACCGGCTCGACGCGATAAGTCTTGCCACCATGCTGGAATACCGCAGCACCCGGCACGATGACCTTGTCCACCTGCCCCAGAACATTCGGCTCTTGCACTTCGTGCGGCGGGTTGTAGGCTTCCCATTTCGCCTCAATGCGCCAGCTCGGATCAATATCGAAGTAATCGATACCAACGAAGTTCTTGCGCGTCGGCGCCTCACTGTCCTTGATTCGCAATCCGAATTTGTCGCCGCGCTGAACCAGATAGAAATTGACGCTGCCGAACGCGACTGCGGTGGGTTTCTCATGGCTGTCGTCAAGCAGTGCAGCGCCGGATTTCTTCGCGCCGTCGATAGTCGCATCCGAATTTGCGTCGAGCGCAATCGTGGCCTTGCCATTCCCGAGCGTGATCGTCCCCAGATGCGCAGGCGCCTTCATCAGCACGATACTGCTGTCCTTGGCTGAACCGAGCGTGTTCACGCCATCGGTGAGCCAGTCGAGTCCGACCAAGCTGAGCCAGCCAGTCGGTGCCGTCAGCCGCTCGACACGGTGTTGCCGCCAGGATTTGATCTGCTGGTTATAGGCCGCACCGTCATCCATGCCTGCCTGACTTACACCAACGCCGGTAGAAAGCACAGCACCGATCAGCATTCCTGCACAATGGATCATTGTGTACTCCATCATTTGTGCGATCGTCCTGATCGCGAGGATCAAAAAGCGGTCATCCTTGACCGCACTTCTCTAAAAAGAATTACCTTCCACGCATAAACATCCGGTCCAGTTCCGCGATCGACATTTGCATCCAGGTCGGCCGCCCGTGGTTGCACTGTCCGGAGCGTTCGGTCGCTTCCATCTCGCGCAGAAGTGCGTTCATTTCAGGCAAGGTCAAACGGCGGTTCGCGCGTACCGAGCCGTGGCAGGCCATGGTCGAGAGAACTTCGTTGCGCGTCTCCTCCAGCCGCCGCGTGCTGCCGTGCGTAATCAGGTCGCCCAACACATCGCGCACCAGGCGGCCGATATCGGCGCCTTCGAGCAAGCCAGGGTAGCGCTTGACCACAATGCTTGTCGGGCCACCGCGCATGATGTCGAAGCCCAGTTCCGTCAACGCGGCGGCATGGTCTTCCGCGCACGACGCTTCGCGCTCGCTCACCGCCAGCGCCAGCGGCACCAGCAGCAGCTGCGCACGGATGCCATCGCAGACCTGCGCCGTCTTGAGTTTTTCATAGGTGATGCGTTCGTGCGCGGCGTGCATGTCGACCAGCACCAGGCCCTGCGCATTCTCGGCGAGCACATAGATACCGGCAAGCTGTGCCAACGCATAACCCAAGGGCGGCACGCCGGATTCATCTCCTTTCGCGGTGTCTATATTTCCACTTTGGAAATTTGGCTCAAATGCAGCACTCGCTGACACTGCTGGATTCGTACCGAGCAACGCCGCGTAGCTGGCCAGCGGCTCGCGCACCCCCA
>JANXVS010000397.1 GCA_025351555.1 Pseudomonadota bacterium
ATAATTGATCGCGTTGATGTCGCCCTTTTCTATCGCCTCGGACACCATCACCGTGGCTTTGGCTTCGGCTTCGGCCGAACGTTCGCGCGCTTCCGCGGCGCGATACGCCGCCTCGCGCTGGCCTTCAGCCGACAGGATCGCGGCCTGTTTCTCGCCTTCGGCTTTGAGAATGGCCGCCTGACGGAAACCTTCGGCCTCGAGAATATTCGCGCGCTTTTCGCGCTCGGCCTTCATCTGCCGCGCCATCGAATCGATGAGATCTTTCGGCGGTTGGATATCCTTGATCTCGATACGGTTGCACTTCAGGCCCCACGGATGCGTGGCTTCGTCGACCACGCGGAGCAAGCGCGCATTGATGTCGTCGCGCTTGGACAGCGACTCATCCAGATCCATCGAGCCGAGCACGGTGCGGATATTGGTCATGATCAGGTTGAGAATCGCCTGATTGAGGTTGGATACCTCATACGCCGCCTTGGCAGCATTCAGCACCTGGTAGAACACGACGCCATCGACACGCACCACGGCGTTGTCCTTGGTGATGACGTCCTGACTCGGCACGTCGAGCACCTGCTCCATCATGTTCATCTTGCGCCCGACCGCGTGATAGATCGGCATCAGGATGTGCAGGCCAGGCTCCATCGTGCTGGTGTAGCGGCCGAACGTCTCCTTCGTCCACTCGTAGCCTTGCGGCACCACCCGCACGGTCTTGGCGATGAAGATCGCCGCCACAATCAATAACACCAACGCTACCGTTCCGCCCATGACGTTCTCCCCAAAGCATTAATCGATTCAAGATGCAGTATATATGGACGGGATGGCTACGACTTGGACCGCGGCAGTGCTAATATCGGCCCGCTACTGTCCCGCAGTCGGCGGGAACGGGATTCATGTCTACTCGATTGGGGAGAAACAAGATGAAACGTCAGCTTACGCTTGCGATCGGCGCGGCCCTGCTCGGCATGACCGCGCAAGCCTTTGCCATCACCGACACCGAAACCAACGCCAGTATTCCGTTCAACCTCGCCAACCCCGGCGCACGCAGCATGGGCATGGGCGGTGCATTTCTCGGCCTGGCCGATGATTCGACCGCCGCGTACACCAATCCGGCTGGCCTGACCCAATTGGTGACACCGGAAGTCTCGGCCGAGGTGCGGCATACCGAATACAGCTTGCCCTACGTCAGCGGCGGCAGTGCGTCAGTCGGACCTTTCAACGGTTCCGGCCTGAACGTCTCCAACGCCGACAGTTCGCAGAACAATCTGTCGTTCCTGTCTGTGGTCTTTCCGCACGACCGCTGGTCGTTCGCGTTCTATCGCGATGAACTGGTGCGTTTTAACACCGACTTTTCATCGGTGCTGACCGGCGAGCCGGTTACCGACGTCGGCACCGCATTCCCGATCACTGCGCACGCGAATCTGAAAATTGTCGATTATGGTTTCTCCGCCGCATGGAAAGCGTCCGATGCGATCTCGCTCGGCGCCGGGTTGTCCTATTACAACTTCGATGTCAACACGAGTATCAACCGCTACGGTTTCGCCCCCGCCTTCACCGATACAAGCATCCCTCTTAACCGGCAGTCCCAGTTCGGCAGTGACAACGATATCGGCGTCAACCTCGGCGCGCGTTTCGTGCTCAGTGAACACTTCAGTGCCGGCCTGAATTATCGTCGCGGCCCCAGCTTCAGCTATGAGGCGACGAGCGCGACGCTGGCGGATGTTTTTGCCAACAACGACGGCACCTTCACCCCGACCCCGACCGCGGCAAACGTCGCGACCGACCTGAAAAATGTGCGCTTCAAGGTGCCCGATGAATTCGGCGCGGGCCTGAGCTGGCATCCAACCGATGCGCTGGTAGTGAATTTCGATGCCGACTACATCCAGTATTCGCAACTGACCCGCGGCATCCAGTCGCTATTCGGCAACGACGCGGCGACCGTTTCGCAGCTATCCATACCCAACGGTACGGAGATCCATCTGGGCGGTGAGTATACTTTTACCCAGATGTCGCATCCATTCAGTCTGCGCGCCGGGGTCTGGCACGACCCGCGCCACTCGGTCGAATTCAAGGCCGATCCCGGAACAGCCAATCTGGGGGCGGTCGGTCTGGCAACGCTGTTCCACGGCGGGCAAGGCCCGCAGAATCACGTCGCCGTCGGGCTGGGCTGGGCATTCGCAAAATTCCAGCTTGATGCCGCCGCTGATTTCGCCGACGTTACCGACACGTTTTCGATTTCCGGTGTCTATCACTTCTAGTCATCGCTACTTGCCGTAAACAAGAACGCCTCCGATCGGAGGCGTTCTGCTTTATGGCCATGGATGGCCGGTATGCCGGCAATGCAGGAGCAGTTGCCGGCAATTGCGTGAAATCAATTATTGGCAGCCGCGCCGATCCAGCAAACCCACCACGAGCGGCTGCAAGGGTTGCGTTCCCGAGCCATAGCCGGGGACCGTCGAGTTCCACGTCACCGTTGCATGTCCGGCGTCGGTGAAGGTGAACGTCGCCGTACCCCACAGATGCTGGGTAATGCCCGCCGCATCGAACAGCGGCGGGAATTGCGCCCCGGCTCCGTCGATCAAGGCCAACGGTACTTGCGCAGTATTGCCGCTGATCGGACCAGCCCCTGCCAACCAGACTGCTGTGCCGGTCGGCCCATAGGCAAACCAATCCACAGCCAGTACCGGCGGTGTGCTGGGGATGACCTCAAGCTCGAAGCCATGTCCGGATTGGGCCGGGTTGAACCAGTTGCCTGAATAGCAGGCCTTGACCTGCGCGCCCGGCGCATCCGTCACCGGCAACCCTACCGGCAGAAAATGCGTGATCGCCATGACGCCGGAGTTGAATCCCGGATAGCTGCTCGTCCAGCGCATCGTGCCGATGTTCGCATCCGTGAATGTCAACGTGATGCTGCCCCACAGGGTCCCCGTCGCCTGCGCTTGGCCGAGCGGGAACGACTTGCCTCGAAAGATCGCGACCTGATCCATCTGCACAACGACCATGCCTGCTTGGGCACCGGTACCAGCGTGAATAGCACCGGTACCCTGCACCCAGCTCGGGCTCCCGTTCAGATAGACGAACCAGGTCAGTAGCATGATGCGGTTGTTGTTCGCATTCGGACGAACGACGTCGATCACCAAGCCTTGGCCGTTCTGGTTCGGATCGAACCACTGGCCACTGAAGTC
>JANXVS010000178.1 GCA_025351555.1 Pseudomonadota bacterium
CTCACGGTCAAGCCCGGCCAGGTGCTGAGCCTGCAAAAACATCATCGCCGCAGTGAGCACTGGACGGTCGTCTACGGCACCGCCAAGGTGCGCGTAGGCGATCGCGAATTCCTGCTCCAGCGCAATGAATCCACTTTTATACCGATGGGCGAACTGCATCGACTGGAGAATCCCGGAGATCAGGATATCCATCTGATCGAAGTCCAGTGCGGCGATTATTTCGGCGAAGACGATATCGTGCGGTTGGAAGACAAGTACGGCAGGGTTGCTGACAACAAGACGTAGGACTCAACGCACCCCATGCATCCAGCGCTTGATCAGCGGGCTCAATAGCAACGCGGCCAGCGCGGCCGCGAGGCCGAGCCAGACCATGTGATCGAACAGGTTGCCGTATTTCAGCTTGGCTTCGATGAAATCGATCTTGCCGCCTTCGGGAATATCCAGCGCAGCGAAGCTGCCGAACAGCGCTGCAGCCTGTTCGGAGAACGAGGTCGCCAGCCAGTACGCACCCATCATCAGGCCGACCACGGCGGGCACGGACAACTGGGTGACCGCGGCCAGGCCGATCGGCGACAGGCACAGCTCACCGATTTCCAGCACGACGTAGGCGAGCAGCAACCACCAGACCGAGCCGAGTTGACCCGGCGTCACTGTCGCGTTCGCGGCGGACAGCACGAGAAACGACAAGCCGGCAAAGGCCAGTCCGATCGCGTTCTTGATCGGCTTGCTGGGATTCAGCCCGCGCCGTTCCAGCCACGGCCACAACCAGCTGAACAGCGGCGTGAGCAGGATCAGCACCCACGACGCCAGGTATTCCAGCGATTCAGCCGTTTGCGGCAGCACGATGCTGTCGCGCAGGAACAGGCCGAAGCCGACGATGCTGATGGCAGTGACCAGATACATCGCGGTGCGCGGCGAAGAACGCATCGCAATGCCGACGGTTAGCGGCGCCAGGATCAACGGGATGATCGACCACGGCCAGGGCTTGCCTGTCGTGATTACCAGGGACGGAAAGAAATCCTTGGTCAGCATGCGATCGGTGAACACCAGCCACGAGCCATAAGTCTGTTCGTAGAGCGCGAAGAACAGCAGGCAACTGCTGATGAAGAACACCACGGCCAGCATCTGCTCGCGCTGTACTTTTGTACAACGCAAAAAGATATACCAGCCCAGCCATGCCAGCCACAGCGCTAGCATGACGAACTGCACATACAGCACGGCGTGGCCGAGCTGCATCAGCAACCAGATCGCTGGCAGCGCGGCGGCGACGCTGAGGTAGATGCACCATTCCACGTTCAGCCGCCCGAACACGCGCCGGCGCAGCAGTGCCGGATCGCGCGGCTCGGCATGGCCTTGCAGATACTTCTGCCCGGTGATGAACATGCCCAAACCCGCCAGCATGCCGATACCGGCGGCGCCAAAACCATAACCCCAGCCGTACACTTCGCCGAGATACCCGCAGATCAGACTGGAAAACACCGCGCCGACATTGATGCCCGCATAGAAGATCGTGAAACCCGAATCGACGCGCGGATCGTTTTCCGGATAGAGCTTGCCGACGATGGTCGAGATATTCGGCTTCAGGAAACCGACACCACTGATGATCAGCGCGAGTGACGAATAGAACACGCTGAGCGCGAACAGGTCGCGGTGGACTTCACCATTGACCACTTCGGCCTGATGACCTTCGACCGCCATGCCCAGGTGTCCGAGCACGAGCAGGATGCCGCCGAGCACGACCGCCTTGCGCATGCCCAGGAAACGATCGGCCAGCAAGCCGCCGATCAGCGGGACCGCATAGACCATGCCGCCATAAGCGCCGATCAGGGCGTAGCCATCGGTTTCCGTGAATTTGTGGTGCTTGAGCAGGTACAGCAGCAACAGCGCCTTCATGCCGTAAAACGAGAAGCGCTCCCACATCTCGGTGAAGAAGCAGACGTAGAGCCCCTTCGGATGCCCGAACATTTCTTCGGTTAGATAGGGGGCAGGAGCCGACTCGGTCAGGCTGATGGCTGGCATGCGGTCGTCCGGAAAATGACGGCTAGGGAGTGCCGCAAGTATACGTGCGCAAACTTGCCGCGTGTCGTAGACTCGGCCGGCTCCCGAACAGGGCAAACAGCCAAGAGGAACAGACTCGTGACCAGCAAAATTCTGCCCGACGCGGAACCCCGTAAAGAACTGACGATCCGCGGCCTGATCCTGGGTATCGTCATTACCCTCGTGTTCACGGCGGCCAACGTGTATTTCGGCCTCAAGGCCGGACTCACCTTCGCGACTTCGATTCCTGCCGCCGTGATATCGATGGCGATCCTGCGCTATTTCAAGGGCGCGACCATGCAGGAGAACAACATCGTGCAGACGGTCGCCTCGGCGGCCGGCACCCTGTCGTCGATCATCTTCGTGTTGCCGGGACTGATCCTGATCGGCTGGTGGACGGGCTTCAATTACTGGACTTCATTCGCGATCTGCGCGCTCGGCGGCGTTCTCGGCGTGATGTATTCGATCCCGCTGCGCCGCGCGCTGGTGACAAATTCTGACTTGCCGTATCCGGAAGGCGTGGCTTGCGCCGAAGTGCTCAAGGTCGGCTCCGGTGGCGAAGGCGTCAGCGCCGAAGCGGCGGCCGAATCCAACCGTGCGGGACTGCTCGCGGTCTTGTGGGGCTCGATTGTCTCGGCGGTTTTCGCCGTCGTGGTCGCGACGCGGGTGTTCGCGGGCGATGTGGTGACTTACTTCCGCGTTGGCGGCGCGCAGGGTGGCGTAACCGGATTCGATTTCTTCCTCTCGTTTGCATTATTTGGTATCGGTCATCTGGTCGGATTGTGGGTGGGCATCGCGATGCTGGTCGGTGCCATGATCGGCTGGGGTTGGGGCGTGCCGCACTATTCGGCCCTCGCGCCAGCGGCCGGGGCGATTGCGGATCTGGCCAACGCGACCTGGAGCCACAAGGTGCGCTTCGTCGGCGCCGGTACCATCGGCGTTGCCGCCGTCTGGACGCTGGCCAAGCTGGTCAAGCCGGTCATCAGTGGCCTGGCCTCGGCGATGGCCGCTTCGCGCGCGCGCGGCGCCGGCAATGCGGCCTTGCTGCCGCGCACCGAGCACGACATTCCGATCGGACAAGTCGGGGTGATCTCGCTGATCTGCCTTGCGCCGATCGGCTGGTTGCTGGCAAATTTTGCGATGACGGCTGGCCATGGATTGGAAGACCACATCCTGTTGCTCGTCGTCGGCGGATTGATCTACGTGGCGTTGATGAGTTTCTTCGTATCCGCCATCTGCGGCTACATGGCCGGCCTGATCGGCTCGTCGAACAGCCCGCTGTCCGGCATCGGCATCATTGTCGTGATTGGCGCGGCCCTGCTGCTGGTGTTCGGCGTCCGCTCGTCGCTGCCCGTGAGTAGCGAAAACGCGCTAGTCGCATTCGCGCTGTTCGTCACTTCCATTGTGTTCGCGGCTGCGGCGATCGCCAACAACAACCTGCAAGATCTCAAGACCGGACAACTCGTCGATGCGACGCCGTCGAAACAGCAATGGGCGCTGGTCGTCGGCGTGTTCGCCGGCGCCGCGATCATTCCGCCGATACTGGACCTGCTCAACCAGGCGTACGGATTTGTCGGCGCGCCAGGTCCGCTTCGTGAACATCCGTTGGCCGCACCGCAGGCCGGCTTGATCTCGGCGCTCGCGCAGGGAGTGATCCAGAACAACATCGACTGGGGCCTGATCAAGATCGGTGGAATGATCGGCGTGGTCATGATCGTGATCGACGAAGTGCTGCGGCGCACGACGAAATCGGTGCATCTGTCGCCGCTGGCCGTTGGCCTGGGCATCTATCTTCCGACCCAAAGCACGCTGATGGTCGTCGTCGGCGCGATCGCCGGCTGGTATTTCGATCGCCGCGCCGAGCGCACCTCGAAAAATCCCGAGGCGACCAAGCAACTGGGCATTCTGCTCGCTTCCGGCATGATTGTCGGGGAGGGACTGCTTGGCGTGATAATCGCGGCGTTCGTCGCGTTTTCCGGCAAGGACTTTCCACTGCAACTGGTCAGCGACGACTACGCGAATGGTCCCGCGTTGTGGGTTGGCGGCATCGCTTTCGCCGCGATCATGGCGGCGCTCTACCGCTGGGTCAGACGGCTGAATCGTCAGGTCTAAACGTATCAACAACTTTTCGTAGGAGTTTCCGGATGAAGTCCGTATTCGTCTTGTTCGCCTTGACACTCGTCGGTAGCGCCTTCGCTGCGTCGCATCCGTTCAACGCCAACGATCTGGTGATGATGGATCGCGTCAGTGATCCGCAGATTTCGCCGGACGGCAAGCATGCTGCGTATCAGCTGCGCGAAACCGACTACGCCGCGAACAAGGGCGTCAACAGTATCTGGTTGCTCGACTTGACTGCGAAGGATGCCAAGCCTCTTGCGCTCGTCAAGCCGGGCGTCATGCCGAGCACGAGCCCACGCTGGTCGGCAGATGGCAAGTACGTGTACTTCCTTGCCCAAGCCAAGGACGATGCGGTCACGCGCGTATGGCGCATCGCGGTGAACACGGATGTAGCCAACACGCCTGAAGCGGAGACGCCGTGGCCGGTCGATATCAACAATTTCAAATTGTCGCCGGACGGCCAGCAGATGCTGCTATCGATCGACGTGTTTCCGGATTGCGCAGAACATCTGTGCACGAAGAAGCCAGCCGATGAAAAGTTGAGCAAGGCCAGCGGCACGCTCTACGACAAACTGTTTATCCGTCACTGGGACACTTGGGCGGACGGTCGCCGTTCGCAATTGTTCATCGCGGGCTCCGAGAAACCGCGCGGCGGCAAGGGCATGGTCGCGTTGCCGCGTCTATTGAGCCGCGGCATCGACGGCGATGTTCCATCGAAACCTTTCGGTGACGAAGGCGAATACGCATTCTCGCCTGATGGTAAGACGGTGTACTTCGATGCGCGCATCGCCGGCAAGTCCGAGCCGTGGTCGACGAATTTCGATATCTATTCAGTGCCCGCCGACGGCTCGGCGGCGCCGAAGAATCTGACTGCCGCGAATCCCGCCTGGGATAGTGCTCCGCTGCCCTCGGCCGATGGCAAGACGCTTTACTACCTGGCGATGAAACGTCCGGGCTTCGAAGCCGACCGTTTCGGCGTCATGGCGCTGGATCTGGCCAGCGGCAAGACGCACGAGATCGATCCGCAATGGGATCGCTCCGCCGGTGGATTACAATTGTCCACAAATGGAAAAACGTTGTACACGAGCACCGATGACAACGGCGATCACGCCATCTTCGCCATCGACATCGCCAGCGGCAAGGCGACCAAGCTCAACGGGCCCGGTCAGGTCGAGGGCTTCAGCGCCCTCGGCAACCAGATCGTGTTCGCGCGCAGCACGTTGAAAACGCCGGCCGACCTGTTCCGCATCAACGGCGACGGCGGCAAGGAAACCCAACTTACGCAGTTGAACACCGCGCGTCTGGCCGATGCGCAGATGGGCGACTACGAGTTCTACACGTTCAAGGGGGCAGACGACGCGACCGTGCAGGGTTACGTGGTCAAGCCGGTCGGTTACGAAAAAGGCAAGAAATATCCGGTCGCTTTCGTGATCCACGGGGGGCCGCAGGGCGCGATGACGAACGAGTTCCACTACCGCTGGAATCCGCAGACCTATGCCGGACAAGGGTTCGCCGTCGTCACCGTGAATTTCCACGGCTCTACCGGCTATGGCCAGGCGTTCACCGATTCGATCTCGGGCGACTGGGGCGGCAAGCCGCTGGTGGATTTGCAGAAAGGTTGGGCGGCGGCACTGGAAAAGTATACCTTTCTCGATGGCGACCACGCCTGCGCGCTTGGCGCGAGTTATGGTGGCTACATGGTCTACTGGATCGCCGGCAACTGGCCGCAACCCTGGAAGTGCCTGGTCGATCACGATGGCGTGTTCGACAACCGCATGATGGGTTACTCGACCGAGGAACTGTGGTTCGACGAGTGGGAAAATAGAGGCACGCCATGGGAACAGCCGGAGAACTATGAAAAGTATAATCCGGTCGATTATGTGAAAAACTGGCGTGTACCGATGCTGGTGATCCACAGTGCTCACGATTACCGGATTCCGATCGAGCAAGGCATCGGCGCGTTCACTGCCTTGCAGCGGCGCGATATTCCGAGTGAATTTCTTACCTTCCCCGACGAGAACCATTGGGTGCTCAAGCCGCAGAACAGTGTGTTGTGGCACGACACGGTCAATGCCTGGTTGAAGAAATGGACGGCGCCGTGACGGGCATTGAAACTCTCGCCGAACACCGCTGCTTCGGCGGCGTGCAAGGTTTTTACCTGCACGCATCGACCGCCTGTGCCGGGCCGATGCGATTCGCGGTATACAAACCGCCGCAGGCCGAACGCGGCGCGGTGCCGGTGCTGTATTACCTGTCCGGGCTGACCTGCACCGAGGAAAATTTCGTGATCAAGGCGGGCGCGCAACGCGTCGCTGCCGAGCTTGGACTGATGCTGGTGGTTCCAGATACGAGTCCGCGCAACACCGGCATTCCCGGGGAGGCCGACGACAGCGAGTTCGGCGCCGGCGCCGGCTTCTATCTGGACGCGACGCAGGCGCCGTGGTCGCAGAATTTCAATATGTATACTTATGTCACGGCCGAGTTGCCGGCGCTAGTCGCGGCACATTTTCCCGCTGACATGGCGCGCGAAAGTATCTTCGGTCACTCGATGGGCGGACACGGTGCACTGACGATCGCGTTGAAGAATCCGCAACGCTACAAGTCGCTTTCCGCACTCGCGCCAATCACAGCGCCGATGCGCGCGGCGTGGACACAAAAAGCTTTTGCACGTTATCTTGGTCCCGATCGGGAAACCTGGAAGGACTACGACGCCAGCGAACTGGTGAAACGTCAACGCTTTCCCGGTACGATCCTGATCGACCAGGGCGAAGCGGATGAATTCATGGGCGGATTGCGGCCTGATCTTTTTGCGCAGGCGTGCAGCGAAGCGGATCAGGCACTGAATCTGCGCATGCAGCCGGGATACAATCACTCGTACTATTTCATCAGCACGTTTATGGAAGATCATCTGCGTCATCATGCCGCAGCGCTCACCGGGAGTTCGCACACATGAAGACGAGAGCCGCCGTCGCTTGGGAAGCAGGCAAGCCACTGGTCATCGAGGACGTGGATCTGGCCGGACCCAAGGCTGGTGAAGTACTGGTGCGCATCGTCGCCACCGGCGTCTGCCATACCGATGCCTTCACGTTGTCCGGCGCGGATCCGGAAGGTC
>JANXVS010000188.1 GCA_025351555.1 Pseudomonadota bacterium
CATCTGCCCGGTGAACGCCGACAGGTTACGCAACGCAATCTGGAGCTGTGTTTTCCGGAACTCGACAACGACGCGCGCGCGCAATTGCTGCGTGCGACGCTCGCGGACTTGGGCCTGATGCTGGTGGAATTCGCGCTGGCATGGATGGGCAGCGAACGCAGCATCGCCCGCGTGCCGTGCACAATCGAAGGCATCGAACATCTTGAAGCCTGTCGTCGCGCCGGCAAAGGCGTACTCTTGGTCGGTGCGCACTTTTCCCATTTGGAACTTTGCGCACGCCTGGTGTCGCGACGCATCCGCATCGCCGGCATGTACCGGATCATGGACAACCCGGTATTCGAGCGCTGCGTGCTGCGTGCACGCCTGCGCTATGCCGATGCGATGTTTGCGAAAGAGGATCTGCGCGCCACGGTGAAGTATCTCAAGCGAGGCGGCACGGTTTGGTACGCGCCGGATCAGGACATGCGCGGCAAAGATGCCGTATTCGTGCCATTCTTCGGCGCGGCGGCTGCGACGATCACCGCGACCCATCACCTGGCGCGCTTGTCCGGCGCTGCGGTCATTCCATTTTTCCATCGACGCCGCGATGATGGCCGCGGCTACACGATCCATCTGCAAGCGCCGCTGGAGAATTTCCCGAGCGCGGATGTGGTTGCCGACACGGCGCGGGTGAATGCGGTGATCCAAGTCATGGTGCGCGCGGCGCCGGCGCAGTATTTGTGGGTGCATAAACGCTTCAAGTCGCGACCGCCGGGAGCAGCGCCGCTGTATTGATTCGCCAGGGGAGAAGTAGATGACGTTCCTGTTCATGTTGATCGGCGCACTGGTCGCACCCTATGTGTGTGCGGGCATATTTGGTGAACACACGGGCTGGACCAGCGCGCTGTTTGGCGCCGGTGCGGGCCTGGTACTTGCCCAATGGCAGCAGCTGCGTCGACGCATAGCCGAGCTGGAAGGCCGCATCGTGCAGTTGCGCGGCGAGGCGGCTGCGCAAAACGCTGCGCGCAGCACCGCAGTTTCCACGGCGAGCGTTTCCGCGCCGCAAGCGATCGCCGCGCCCATCGTCAGCGCGCCATTGCCGCGCCCGGCAGAAAGCGTTGTCGTGCTGCCAGTGCCTGAACCTCGCGCCGTCGCAGCCGCGGTGATTGCACCGAAGCCAGAAATCCTGCCGCCGAAGCCCGCGCCCAAACCGCCGACACCAGCGCGTCCGGATCGGGTCGCATCAGATCAGCTCGCCCAGGCATTCACGCGCGTGAAGCAATGGTTCACCGAAGGCAATGTGCCGGTGAAGGTCGGCGTGATCGTGCTGTTCCTCGGCGTTGGCGCCCTGCTCAAATACGCGGCCGATTCCGGCTGGCTGCGCGTGCCGGTGGAGTTCCGCCTTGCCGGCATCGCGGCCGCGGCACTCGCTGGGCTAGTCTTCGCCTGGCGCAAGCGCGATTCGCACCGCGCCTTCGCACTGAGCCTGCAGGGTGGCGCGATCGGCGTGCTGATCCTGACCATCTTCGCCGCGTTCCGGCTCTATCACTTGCTGCCCGCCGGCTTCGCCTTCGCCCTGCTGGTGATTGTCGTTGCCGGCGCCGGCCTGCTGGCCGTGCTGCAAGACGCGCTCGCGCTCGCCGTGCTGGCGATCCTCGGTGGTTTTCTTGCACCGATCCTGGTCGCGACGGACAGCGGCAATCACGTCGCATTGTTCAGCTACTACGCGGTGCTGACTGCGATGATCTTCGCGATTGCCTGGATCAAGCCATGGCGCGCGCTGAATCTGCTCGGCTTCGCCTTCACCTTCGGTATCGGCACCGTCTGGGGCGTGCTCAAGTACCGTCCGGAACTGTTCGCCAGCACCGAGCCGTTCCTTTTGCTATTTTTTGCTTTTTACCTTTTAATACCCGTGTTTTATGCGCGCCGGCTGCCATCGAACAAGCGCGATCTGATCGATTCGACCCTGGTGTTCGGTATGCCCTTGCTCGCGTTCCCGCTGCAGGCCGCGCTGTTGCATGGCGATCGCATGGAGTTGGCGTGGAGTGCGCTCGGCGCCGCCGTGATCTACACCCCGCTCGCCTGGCTAGAACTGCGCCGCCTGGGGCTGCACCTGCTCGGACAATCACATGCCCTGCTCGCGCTCGGCTTCGCGACACTCGCGGTGCCGCTGGCGCTGTCGGCGCGCGCGACCGCCTGCACCTGGGCGATCGAAGGCGCAGCGCTGTTGTGGCTCGGCCTGCGTCAGCAACGCAAGTTACCGCGTTGGATCGGCTATGGCCTGCAAGCCTGCGCCGGACTTGCCTTCGTCTATGGCTACGGTAGCAGCGTCACCGACAACGTGGCGATTTTGAATGGCGAATTCTTCGGCGCACTACTGATCGCGCTCGCCGGACTTGTCAGCGCGCGCTTGCTCAGCCGCGCCGATGCGCGCGCGCCGCTGACGATGCTGCTGTTCCTGTGGGCCTGGAGCTGGTGGCTGGCTGCCAGCGGCAATGAGATCGAACGCTTCGCGACAGACGCAGTGCAATCGGATTGGTGGCTTGCGCTCATCGCTGTTACCGGCGCGCTCGGTGCCGAAGCCTTCCGGCGCCTGAACTGGCGCGAAGCCGCGTGGCCAGCGCTGGCACTGTTTGCGCTGGCGCCCCTGCTGCTTGGCTTGATCGCCGACGACAACCACGGCCCGCTCGAGGGCTGGGGAGCCGCCGCGTGGGGCGTATGGCTGTTGGCAGCGCTGATTGCTTTGAGTGGTCTGGCCAAGCGCCAGCACGGCTTTCTCCACATTGTGCATTTTGTATTTTTGTGGACAATCGCGCTCGTGCTTGGCGTCGAATTCGGCCACGTCGCCTACTCGCATCTCGAGCTTGGCGACGTCTGGATCGGACTCGCTACCCTCGCGCCGCTCGCTGCCTTGTTCTGGTGCGTGCTCGTCCGCGCTGCCTTCGTGCGCTGGCCCGACGCCGCGGCGGCCGAACGTCTGCGCCACTGGCTGCTCGTCAGTGTAGCCGCCGTCCTTGGTGGCGCCTGGTTCGCCGGCCTGTTCATCGATGGCACGCCGGTACCGCTGCCGTATCTGTCGCTGGTCAATCCGCTGGAGTTGGCGCAGTGCGGCTTCCTGCTGCTGTTGCTGACCTGGTATCGGCACGCCGAGGAAGAGGGCAGCGCGTTTCTCGATGCCGAAATCCGCGCCCGCTCACTCGCTGTCGCCGGTGTGATACTGCTCACTGCGATCACCTTGCGCGGCGCGCATTTTCTCGGCGGCGTGCCGTGGAGCATCGCGCTGTGGGATTCGCCGCTGGCGCAGGCCGCGCTGTCGATCAGCTGGACCCTCGCCGGCATCGCCGCGATGCTGCTCGGCAAATACCGCGGCTCGCGTGCGGTCTGGATCGGTGGCGGTGCATTGATGGGCGTGGTGATCCTGAAACTGCTGCTGATCGACCGCCAGCATCTGCACGATCTGCCCGCAATCATCGGCATGCTTAGCGTCGGCGTGCTGCTGATCGGTGTCGGTTACTTCGCGCCAGTACCGCCGCGCAAGGCGGGAGAACAATCATGAGTTCTGGTCGTTTTGCCGCATTTTGTCTTTGTACACTTCTGCTTTGCACGGCTGCACATGCCGGCTCAACCGACGACTATGCCTATGCCTGGCCGCTGCAAACGACGGGCGACAGCTCGGCCTGGCAGGTCGAGCTGACGCCGGAAGTCTACGCCGCCATCGGCACGCCCGACCTGCGCGATGTCGAAGTCGTCAACGCCGCCGGCGAGCCGGTGCCGATGGCGGCGCATGCCGCACAGACCACGAGCACGGCGCAGGCCAATGATGTCGTCCTGCAGCAATTCGCGCTGCCGGCGCCGGTGCCGGGTGCGACCGCCGACGAACCCCTGAGTCTG
>JANXVS010000212.1 GCA_025351555.1 Pseudomonadota bacterium
TTCACCGAACTGCGGCTGTCCGTGGCGATGCTCACCGGCGCAGTCGGCATGCTGCTCGCCGGCGTGTTGAACATGGAAGAAGCCTATGCGTCGGTGAACTGGAAAACCATCTTCACCCTGGCCTGCCTGATTCCGCTAGGCTGGGCGATGGATACCACCGGCGCCGCCGCCTGGATCGCGCAGGAAGTGCTGCGTTATCTCGGTGCATGGCCACAATGGGCCTTGCAGGCGGTGATCGCGATCCTCGCGCTGTTCTTCTCGCAGGTGGTTTCCAACGTCGGCGCCACGGTGATGATGGTGCCGATGGCGATCAACATCGCGCTTGCCTCCAACGGCAACCCAGCCGTGTACGCGTTGATCGTCGCCATTTCCACCTCCAACAGTTTCATCATCGCCAGCGCCAATCCGGTGCTGACCATCGTCGCCGGTCCCGGCGGTTATCGCGCGCGCGATTTCATACGCGTCGGCTTGCCGCTAACGTTACTGATGCTGCTGGTGATGCTAGTGGCGGTAAATCTGGTGTTTCGCTGAGATCGATTGCTGGTGACCGGCATCCGGAGCCCCCGGATTTTCGGAGATGCGACCCAAGCTCCCTCTGGTGCGTCATCTGAGGAGCTATCCCCCCCCAACGGAGGTAATGCCATGTACCGTCTTGCTTTGACTTTGGTTCTTGCAACGCCGGCGTTTGCGGCGCTCGCCGACACCTGCAGCGTGGCCGGAACTGCGTACGATTCCACCGGGAAACCCATACGCGCCGTCGTGCGCTTAATCGACTTGCAGACCCAGCAGGCCGCGTTCAGCGCGACCAACGAGCATGCGGCATTCGCGTTCAGCGGCGCGCTGCCCGGCGCGAACGGCGAGCGCTACCGGCTCGATGTCGTGAGCGCGCCGACCGTGGTAACCGGGTCGCGCATCGCGACGCGCTCGATCCTGGGCATGTCGGACAGTTTCGCCTGCGGCACCGGACAGCTCGCGCATCAGGATGTGCGCACGCAGGTAGACTGACCGCCCGATCGCCATGAGTGCCTATGGCAAGCGCACCTCGCCGTCGATGACCTCGACCCGCACCGCGGCGAGCCCGGCGCCGCGGCAGGGTCCGGCGTAGCAGCGCCCGGATTCGATGAAGAAACTGGCGCCATGCGCGGCGCAGATCAGTTGTCCGTTCTCGATCAGAAACTTGCCCGGCGCCCAGTCCAGCCTGCGGCCGGCATGCGGACATTCGTTGTGATAGGCAAATACGTGGGCGCCCTGGCGCAACAGGATCAACGAGAAGCCGCCGGTGCTGGATTCGACGTCCACGGCGATCGCCCCGGCGTCGGCAATCGCATCCAGGCGGCATAACGTTTTACTAACACTCATCAGCGTATTTAGCCCTTCCCGCACTTGCATCTGCGGGCACGTAGCCCAATCATTTCACTCTAATTCACTTCGGCATTCTGCCACAGGGAGCAAAGCGGCCATGTTGTACTGGCGCTGGTTCAATCGTCCGCGACACCCGCTGCTGCGCCTGCTTCTCGGCGCGCTCGGCGCGATCGCGCTCGTTGGTATCCTGACCTTGGGATTTTTCGCCCTGATCGCGTTCGCCTTCATCGGTACCATCGTCGCGCTCACGCGCGCACTGGCGCGCTCGCACGTGGCCGCGGTAACGGCGCCGCAGGCGCATCCGGCGGCCGATCATCCACGCGTGATCGAAGGCGAATTCGTGGTAGTGGATCAGCATTCGGCGGCGCGGCAGCGCTAGGGAACCTCTGCGCAAGCGGCCCCGACTGCAGCGTGACGAGTGGCGCTATCCACCGTGCCGATGGAACGCTAGAGTGATCCTGCGTCGTTTCGACGCATTACACCCGCCCCATTGAGTCTTCCTGCCGCAAGGCGGGGTCATGCCGTAATGAACCACGTCGCCACCGCCGCACCCACTCCATCAGCGCTGTTGACGCCACGCGTGCTGGTGCCGCTCGCGCTGCTCGGCGTGTATCTGATCTGGGGCTCGACCTACTACGCGATCCGCGTCGCCGTAGCCGAATATCCGCCATTCCTGATGGCGGCGGTGCGCTTTTTGCTCGCCGGCGCACTGATGTATGCCGTCCTGCGCTGGCGCGGTGTCGCCGCGCCGACGCGGCACCAATGGACCAACTGCTTCGTCTCCGGCAGTCTGCTGCTAGGCCTCGGCAACGGCCTGGTCTGCTACGCGGAACAGACCGTCGCGTCGGGTATCGCGGCGGTCGCAGTCGCGAGCGTGGGTCTGTTCATGGCGATTTTCGCAGGGCTCTACGGACAGTGGCCGAACCGGCTCGAATGGCTGGGTCTGATCGCGGGCTTCATCGGCGTCGTCGTGCTCAATGTTGGCGGCGAGCTGCGCGGATCGCCGCTCGGCGCCGGCGCGCTGGTGATCGCCACGATCGCCTGGGCGTTCGGCTCGGTGTGGAGCAAACATCAGGATATGCCGCATCCGGCGATGAGCGCGGCGGCGCAGATGCTCGGCGGCAGCGTCACGCTCGGATTGATAGCGTTGCTGCGCAGTGAACACCTCACGGTGATGCCAAGCCTCAACGCAACGCTCGCGCTTGCGTACCTGATGATCGCCGGCTCACTGCTCGGTTTCAGCGCTTACATCTACCTGCTGCACCACGCGCGCCCGGCGCTTGCGTCGAGCTACGCCTATGTGAATCCACCGGTCGCGGTGCTTGTCGGCGTCGCGCTCGGCGGCGAATCGGTGCGAACGCTCGATATCGCCGGGATGGTGGTGATCCTCGCCGGCGTTGTCGCGATCACGTTAGCGAAGAACAAGCGCTAGACTTCCCTGCAATCGCGCCGGTCACAGCGCTGCGGATGGAGCCAATGTGTCCAGCGAATTCCTGACCAGCCCGGTACGCGAAACAGCGCATCGCGGCGACGACGATCTGCTCAGCGCAGGACTCGGGCTGCCGGGACTGCGCGGCGCAGCCAGTGCTTTCGCCGACGCGATCGCGCCAACGCCAGCGGAACTGCGTCGGCGCGCGATCCAGAGCGCCTGGAAAGGCATCGCACATCTCGATCAGCTCGGCATCGGCATCGCCACGGTACCCGGGCGCGAATACCAGGCTTTCGCGAAATTGCCGAACGCGCGTTCGCCACATCGTGTCCTCGTGCAGGTACCCGATGCGTTCGATGCCAAGGCGCGCTGCCTGGTCGTCACCGCCTCATCGGGCTCGCGTGGCATCTACGGTGCGATTGCGCTGGCTGGCGCCTGGGCTCTGCCGCGCGGCTGCGCGGTGGCCTATACCGACAAGGGCGCCGGTTCCGGCTATTTCGATTGCGCGAGTGCGACCGGCGTTGCGCTCGATGGCACCTGCGCTGTTGCCGGCGATGCGCAACTCGAATTTGTTCCAGCCGTCTATACGGCCGACGCTGGCATCGCGGTCAAGCACGCACATTCCGCAGACAATCCGGAAGGCGACTGGGGTCGGCATCTGCTGCAAGCGGCCGCGTTCGGTCTATCCATGCTCAATGACGCGTTGCCGCAGCTGGCGCCGTTCACGCCGCAGAACACGCGCATCATCGCAGTCGGCTTGTCGAACGGCGGCACGGCCGTGTTGCAAGCTGCCGGACTCGACGACGATGGCTGGCTGGATGCCGCGGTCGCGGTCGCGCCCAACGTCAACGTGCCGGGTCACGGCCGTGCGCTGTACGACTATGCGACGGAAGCCGCGTTGCTGCTGCCCTGCGCGCTGGCCAATGCACGCTTCGACGACGCGCCATTCGCGCGCGCAACACCCACGTGGGCGGCGCGTGGCGCGAATCTTCACGCCGCTGGCGTCCTGCACTCTGCCAGCGCGAATGCGCAGTCCACCGAAGCGCTCGAGCGCCTGCACGCCGACGGCTGGAGCGACGCAGCGCTGGCCGGCGCGGCGTGCGTTACCGCGTTCGATTTGTGGCGCGCGTTCGCCGCGACCTATGCCAGCGCCTACACGCGCAGCACGGTTAGTCAGATGCCGGGAGGTTTTCGTTTCGCTGCGCACGACACGCAGGGCCGGTCGAGCGCCGCCACGCCAACGGAACGCGCGGCTTGGTGGGCCGATGCGGGCGGCATCCCGCCCGGCGCAGGTGTATTCCTCGAAGAAACCGAACCGGCCGATACAGCCGATCCGGCGCTGCGCGGGCTGCTGATTTTTCGTGATTTGTGGACAAGTGGAACTGTGGACGCGGCACGGCTGCGCGAATCGGTGGCGGCGGCGCGAGTGCGCTTGCCGCGCGCCGATCTGCCGATCTGGCTGGTGCACGGCCTTGCCGACGGTCTGATACCTGCGGCGTTCAGCAGCGAAGCCTACGTTGCCTGGTTGCGTGCAAACGGGCGCGAACCGAGCTATTCGCCGGTGCCGCAAGCGCAGCATTTCGATGCGTTCCTTGCGCTGCCCGGCTTCGGCAAACGCTATGTGCCGCTGCTGCCCCGCGGCTATGCGGCACTGGATCAGGCTTGGCGGCACATAGCTGCGCGATAGCTCGCTTTTACTGCTCTCGCAGCGCCGTCGTCACCGGCAACCGCGCGGCGCGAATCGCCGGCAGGAATCCGCCGATCATGCCGATAGCTACGGCGATGATCAGGCCGCGCACGACCAGGGTCGGCGTCACCTTGAACGCGAACACCACCTGGGTGAAGTTCTGGCCCAGGGTCGACACCGAAAAATTGTTGAACAACAAGTAGGCGATCAAGGCGCCAAGCGCGCCGCCGACCAACGCCAGCACCAAGGCCTCGATCATCACCGACGCCACGACGGGCAGCCCACCGAAACCGATCGCGCGCAGGGTGGCGATTTCCTTGCCGCGCGCCGCAACGGCCGCGTACATGCTGTTGAGCGCGGCGAAGATTGCGCCGAGCGCCATGATGAAGGTGACGACGCCGGCAAGGAAACCGATCTGCTGGCGGAATTGCCTGGTCTGGCCGCTGTAGTAATCCAGCTCGGTCGACACGTCGACGGCAAACCGCGGATCGGCGTTCAATGCATCCTTGAGCGTCTTCAGTCCGTCCGGACCATCGAGTGCCGCGCGGATCGAACTGTAGCCGCCACGGTTGAACGTGGTCTGCGCCACCGCTACGTCACACCATAGTTCGCTGTCGTTCGCATCGCCCGACGAGAATATGCCGACCACCGTCCATTCCGAACCGCGGAAACGCAGGGTCTGGCCGACATGCGCACCATCGAACTGCTGCGCCACGCCACTGCCGACGATGAGTTCGCGTTTGCCGGTTTCGAACATGCGACCTTCGACGAGCTTGAGCTGCGGTCGCAGTTTCATGCCCTTGGGTTCAATGCCGCGCACGGTGACGTTCGACCCCGAACGGTCGCCCTTTTTCGCGAGTTCGGCGATGAACATCATCTCCGCCGAAGCGAGCGGCTGGCCGTCGTCATCCTTGCGGATGCCGGGCGCCTGCTTGATCAGCACGCCCTGGTCGAGCGGCAGGCCGGAGTTCAGCTCCGCATCCGAGCCACCGCGCATGATGATCGCGGTGTCAGTGCGACCGGTCGATTTGAGCGTGGTCTCGAAACCCGTGGCCATCGCGAGCAGCGCGGTAAACACCGCGACGACACCGGCCAGGCCTATGACGATGACGAGCGAAGGACCCCAACGCTCGGGAATGCTCTTGAGGTTTAGGATCGTGATTGCTGTGGTTTGACTAAACATGAATAAATCCTCTTACCTTCCAGCCAATGCATCGACGATTTTCAAGCGTTGCGCGCGCAAC
>JANXVS010000221.1 GCA_025351555.1 Pseudomonadota bacterium
GCGCGGAACGCAGCGGTGTAGCCGCCGGGACCGGAACCGAGCACCGCGACCTGGCATTCGATATCGGCCTTGCGGCCTGAGGTTGCGGCAGGTTGGGGTGCTGGTGCTTTGGCCCCCTCCCCCTTGATGGGGGAGGGTTGCGGAGAGGGTGACGCCTGCGCAGCAGGCGCCTGACTCGCGCCATCCTGGCGCTCGCCCTTCGGGCCAGCTCCGCTGTTCGCGGGCGCTCCTGCGCCCGCAGTCGGCGCCATCCCCTCTCCCCGGCCCTCTCCCACAAGGGGAGAGGTCGCGGTGCCGTCGGCCTCAATCACCGCAACCACCGCGCCCTCGGAAATCTCATCCCCCACCTTGACCTTCACTTGCTTGACCACGCCGGCGACAGACGACGGCACTTCCATCGTCGCCTTGTCCGATTCGAGCGTGACCAAGCCCTGATCCTTGGCGACCGTGTCGCCGGCTTTCACCAGCACCTCGATTACGGGTATATTTGTATAATTTCCGATATGCGGAACTTTGACTTCAGTCGTTGCCATCTTCGGACTCCTTCTTTCTCGACGCCCGTTCCAACGCGACGCGGAAACGCGTACGCCAATCTTTGCGTCGTTCTTCAAACTCGGCTTCAATCGAATCCGCAGCCGGCGCAGGGGGTAGCGTGTCTGCCGACGGCACTTCGCTACGCTCCTCCAGTTCCGGTTCCGGTTCCGGTTCCGGCGTCGGCGCGATCTCCAATTCCAGCTTCGGTTCTGGCGTCAGTTCTGGTGTCGGTTCTACTGTCAGTTCTGGTATTGGCTCCAGAGCCGGTTCTGGTGCAGGCGTGGGGGGCTCGGGACTCAATTCGCTTTTGCCACGAATTCTGTTGCGCAAATCGTCGAGCGCCAGCTGTTCGTTTCGCGTGTCCGCGCGCACGCGTTCGCTCTCCGCGCGCCGTGCTTCGGCCAGCTCATGCGATTGGGCGTTGGCATAGGCGACCGACTGGCGAATATCCGGCAAGTGATGGCTGTCTACATCCTCCAGCAGACAATCAAAGACGATATAGCCTTCTTCTATCCATAACCCGTGGCGCTTGACCTCGATGCGTGATGCACGATCCTCGAAGAAAAAACGCGGCCACGCCTGATCCGGCTCGCGACTGAGCTTCAGATACAGCGTGCGCATCGACGAGTGCACGCGCGACCACGTGGTCTTGTGCACGTCCAGATCCACAATGGTGATGTCCTGGAAACCTGCGCTCATGCCTCGCTTTCCTCGCCGACCGTTATCAAAGCAGACTGCGGCGCATGTCGGCCAGCAGTTGCGCCAGATATGCGGTGAAGCGCGCGGCCGAAGCGCCGTCGATGACGCGATGATCGTAGCTGAGCGACAACGGCAGGATCAGGCGCGGCTGGAAGGTCTTGCCATCCCACACCGGTTTGATTGACGACTTGGACACACCCAGGATCGCGACTTCCGGTGCGTTGACGATCGGCGTGAACGCGGTGCCGCCGATGCCACCGAGCGAGGAAATCGAGAAGCAGCCGCCGGACATATCCGCAGGCCCCAACTTGCCTTCGCGCGCCTTGCCGGCGAGCGCGGTGGTTTCCTGTGCAATCTGGATGATGCCTTTCTTGTCGGCATCCTTGAGCACCGGAACGACCAGGCCGTTCGGCGTATCGGCAGCGAAACCGATATGGAAATACTTCTTCAGTACCAGATTCTCACCCGTCGCATCCAGCGAGGCGTTGAAGTCGGGATATTTTTTCAGCGCCGCGACGATGGCCTTGATCAGGAATCCGAGCATGGTGAACTTGATACCGGCCTTCTCGTTTTCCTTGTTGAGAGTTACACGCAGCGTTTCCAATTCCGTCACATCGGCATCGTCGTGCTGGGTGACGTGCGGGATCATCACCCAATTGCGTGCCAGATTCGCGCCGGAGATCTTGTTGATCTTGGAGCGTGGCTTGATTTCCACTTCGCCAAATTTGGAAAAATCCACTTGTGGCCAAGGCAACAGGTTCAATCCTGCGCCGCCAGCGCCCGCTCGCGATTGCGTGGCCGCTAGCGCCGCCTTGACGAACTGCTGCACGTCTTGCTTGGTGATCCGACCCTTGCGCCCGCTGCCGACACTGAGTCGACCGAGATCCACGCCAAGTTCGCGTGCGAACAGACGCACGGACGGGCTCGCGTAGGGCACTTTGTCAGGCATCACGGTATCGGCGCCGAATGTGACGGGTGGCGTGCGTTGCGCCTGTGTCTCCTCCTTCGCACCAGGAGCAGGTGCAGGAGGAGGCACTGGTGCTTTGGCTCCCTCCCCCTTGAGGGGGGGGGGTTGGGGAGAGGGTGACGCCTGCGCAGCAGGCGCCTGACTCGGGCCAGCTCCGCTGTTCGCGGGCGCTCCTGCGCCCGCAGTCGGCGCCATCCCCTCTCCCCGGCCCTCTCCCACAAGGGGAGAGGGGGAAGCCGTCGCGGTGCCCGCGGCTTCGATCAACGCCACGATCGACCCTTCGGAAATCTCATCGCCAACTTTGACCTTGACCTCTTTCACAAAGCCATCGAACGGCGCCGGCACTTCCATCGTCGCCTTGTCCGATTCGAGCGTGACCAGGCCTTGATCCTTGGTCACCGTATCGCCGGCTTTCACCAGCACTTCGATGACGGGGACCTTGGGATAATTTCCGATATCCGGTACTTTGACTTCGCTGATCTGGGCCATGACTTTCTCGTATCGATGGCGACTGGCGCTCACGCGCCAGCGCAGACCGGAAGAATAGCGCAAGATGACGCGCATAAAAATCAGCGCGCAATGCGAGTTCGGCCGATCCGCACGGGCCGGAACCCGGGGTGCCAGCTTGTTGGCCGGCTACTTCGGCAACGCCGCGTTCGCGGTCGGGTTGTCCTGGTTTTCCTTGAGCCACAGCATCGACGCGTGCACGCGCGCATAACCACTCGGATGATCGTAAAACACGATTTCCTCGAGCGCGCCGGGATGAATCTTGCGATACGTCGACAGCCGCATCGCCGACATCGCGAAGCCATTGGGCTCGCGCGCGGCATTCAGGCCAAAGGCATCGGCTTCGGCTTCCATCTGACGAATGATCGAGTTCATCAGCGGCGTGGCGAGGAAGAAAAAGATGGAAATGATCGCCACTGCGAGCGGCAACGCGGCCGGATCGGCACGGCCCTCAAGCCCAAGCCGCCGGCCCCAGCGTGCCAGCGACCAATCCAGCAGGCGCCGGGTAAACCAGAACGCGAATACCAGCACCAGGCTGATATAGATCGTGCCACGCAAACCGTGATTGAGCACGTAGTGACCCATCTCGTGGCCAAGTACGGCCTTGACTTCCGGCTGCGAGGTCTTGTTCAGCAGATTGTCGTTGAGCGCTACGCGCGTAGTGCCGGCAAAACCGGCCACGTTTGCGCTGATGCGCGTGGTCTGGCGCGAGGCATCGAACTCGACCACGTGATCGGTCGGAATCTGGTTGGCCCGCGCCATCGACAAGACGGCTTCGCGCACCGCGCCCTCGCGCAGCGGCTTGTAATCATTGAACAGCGGCTCGACGAACACCGGCGACAGCATCATCGCGAACAGCGTGAATACGAAGGCAATGCCGCTGGCCCAGATCCACCAGCGCGCGCCGGCACGGCGCACGGCGGCGTAGATCGCGATCAGCACCAGCGGCAGGACAATCACGTTGACCGCCAAGGCCTTCAAGGCATCGCCGAACCAGCCAGCGAAATCCTGCGTCGCCAAGCCGTACTGGTGTTCGCGCATGAAATCGGCATAGATCGACCACGGCAAATTAAGCACGAACAGCGCCAGCAGGAACAGCACGGCGTAAGCCCCGGTATATAGCCAGGGCCGCGCACTCAGCCGTCGCGCGATATCTCGCAGGCGCCGGGAAATTCCACCCCACAGCAGCAGCGCAGCGACGCCGAGGCCGTATGCAAATCCCCAAAGTTGCAGCCAGTAGCCGCCCTCGAAATAGGCGTCCGACAAGGCACGCTGTTCCGGCGAGAGCAGGTTCAGATAGGCATCGGTGGCACGCTCGACATCGAAGTTCGGGCCAGGCCGCGTGGCGTCGGGAATCTGCAAGCCCTGCGGCAGATCGCGCGTGATGGAATCGGCGTGGGCGAGCGGTGCTGCGAACCAGACGAACAAGCCCAATAAGGCCAAGACGATCACTGTTTTCATTGATGCTCCGGAGTCAGACTGCATGGGTCAAGGGGGCAGCGTCGACGCAAGCAGCGCTACCCGTCAAGTGCTGTTGGCCCTGTGCGCTGCAACTGCGGCGACAAAAGGTATGATTTTTGACGTCACTAACCATTTAGATGTTTATACTCTGCGCCGCAGAAAGAGGTATCGCTGATGCCGAGTGTGATCGTACTGTTGCTGCTGGCGGTCTGTGTGTGGCTGGGTTTCGCGTTGCTGCAAGCCCGGCGCGGAAATCTTGTCCTGCGGGCGGGTCAATCCGAGTCCGAAGAAGAGCTCAAACGCCTGCAGGCAACGCAGTCGCAGGTGATCCATACCACCAAACTGGCCTCGCTCGGGCAGATGGTCGCGGGCGTCGCGCACGAGATCAATACGCCGCTAGGCTTCGTCAAGAGCAATGTCGAGGTGATCGG
>JANXVS010000277.1 GCA_025351555.1 Pseudomonadota bacterium
GCGATATCGGCGCACACGAATTTGATCCCCGCCGGATATTTGCGGACGGTTTCGATGTGCCCCTCTAATAGAACGGCGAATGATTGCGCTTGTTTTAAGAACGGAAATTAATCGCGCTGAAAGCAGCCGTTCATGAGTGACGGGTTCAGGCACATACCGGCCGCACGCGAATGACTCGACGGTTCGGTCCATTAGTTTACGAATGGCAGTCAACTCACGGCCAAAAGCGGAAGCTGGCTGTCCGAATCTGATCGCCATATAGCTGACACTCGCATTGTCGTCGACTTCATCAGCGTCAGCCCAACGTTCACCGAGAATCTCAACATTTGTGGCGACGCTGTTCGCGGACGCCAGGGTGGCACCATCTATGCCTTTTTCTGAACCGTTGTATCGCACTTCCGTGCAAGACTACTATGGTGGGACGTATTGACGCAGTGTTCGTGCGAACCTCGTTTCCACCTAACCTCGAATCCGTTGCGATCGAGGACATCAACCTCGTATGTTACCCTCGGGGCATCAATAGCTCGACGGTACTTCCACATGGCGAGGTGCCGCCTAGATGAGTCTTCAACTCCATCGCGACTGATCACGATCTACGCTGTTTGGCTGAAATCCGCGGTAGCATCCGAGATGCCCCTACACTTGCTCTGCAGCATAGTTCAATTTCGCGAACGGTTTGAGTAATCACTGGCGCACGACCCACACGGATGTCCCCAATTGGGAGGAGAGAATATGAATGGCGCTGCTAACCACCTCCGGTTCTGGTTGTCGGTTGCCGGGATACTCCTGGCCGTGCCGGCTCCCGCGGCAACCATCACCGTCACCTCGGCATCCTCCGGCAGCATTGATGGCTCCGGTTGCACGCTGCGCGACGCCATCCAGGCGGTAAATACGCGGGCAATCGTGGGCCAGTGCACCGCAGGAAGCGGCCCGGTCGACACGATCAATGTTCCCCTGCAGATCAACGATTTTACGCAGCGCGACCCGCATAGCGACTATGCGGCGCTGCCGGCGCTGGTCGCTGGGAGATCGCTCAATATCTACGCCACCCTCATCGGAAACGGCAATATCACTCTGCGACGTGCTCCGAATGGAACCGGCGGCCAGCACTACTGCGCTACCGACGGTCGCGACGATCCAACCGAGTTCCGTCTGCTCGAAGTGCAGGCCGGCGCGGGAATGTACCTTTCCGGATTCAACTTCCAGTTCGGTTGCGCCGACGGGTTAGCCAATGCAACGAACGATACCGCCGACGCTCGCGCGCGCGGCGGCGCGATTGTGAACTACGGGACGCTATATTTGTTGCGCAGTCTGCTGGTCCTCAATAGCGCTAACGGATGGGGCGGTGCGGTCTACAATGGCCCCGATGCCCAACTCGGCGTGACTAATGCTGACTTCGAATCGAACATGGGGAACGGGGGCGGCGGAGCCCTGTTTGTCGACAGCAGCGCCACAAATGAAGTGGACGTCGGCTCCAGCTTGTTCTATCAGAACAACACCACCTACAGCAACGCGAACGCAACGGGAGGTGCTGTCCGCAGCCTCGGAACCCTCGTCGTGGTCAACTCCACGTTTAACTACAACACAGGGGCAAACGCCGGTGCCATTAATAGCGCGGGAACGCTCGGCCTGTCTTTCAGCAGTTTCATGAACGACAACGGCGTCGGCGGTGCTCGGGAGATCGCGGTCGTTGCGAACACTAACAACTATGTCAAAAGCTCACTGTTCGGCACTCAGGGCGGAACGAACTGCACGATCGCCACGGGCGCCAGCGTCACCTGGTCCGGCGTGAGCATTTCGACAGATACGAGTTGCGCAGGAGGGTCGAACCTCACCAGTACGTTCCCCGGCTTCGACGTGAGCCTGGGGAATAACGGCGGTCCTACTCAGACCCTGGCGCTCAAGTCCGGTAGCCCGGCCTTACATGCCGACAGCGATTGTCTGGATGTAATTGGCACCCCTGTCACGACCGACCAGCGCGGCGTTCAGCGCCCGGCGACGCGTTGCGATGCCGGTGCGTACGAGGAAACGATCTTCGCGAATGGCTTCGACTAACCCACGGCAATCGGCCGCGTATGCCGAGAACGGTCGACACCTCGGGGGGTGCTTAGAGCATTTTTGACTTACCTTGGAATCGGCACGGGCGGTGGCGCTGTGTGGCGACTCAATTGCTTTCCCAAGGGTCCGCGTGATTGGGCGGGTTGGTTTTTGCGATTGCTCATACGCTGAGGTGCTCGAAAGCTGTAGTTCGCGATCAGCCGGTTTGGGTCGAGGCTGTGTGAAAACGTGGAGCGTTTCATTGCGATGGGCCTCGTACGCTGATTTAACATCAGCTTCGAAGACCGAACGTTCTC
>JANXVS010000312.1 GCA_025351555.1 Pseudomonadota bacterium
CGGGCGGCATAGAACGCGACCGACTGTACCGGATGAGGCTCAACCTGGGACACTCTGATATCCAAGGCTGTCGTGTCGGCATCAACGTCCACGAACACGTGCTGCAGGACATCACCCGCATCGAGTGTATAAAGGCGTTCCGCGCCCGGATAAAGCGCGTCGACCGGATCATCGCCGCCAGACGTGCGCGTGAGTGCAAATGGCACGACACCCGCGTGCCCGGCCATGCTGCCGCTGATCGGGACTGCATCGATCATGATCGCACCGTAGTAGCGCCCCATGCCCAAGCGATTTGGCGAACCGACGGCCATGCGCAGCGGAAAACTCGCTCCGGCCGGCACGTGGCCCGGTCCACTGATGCCGTAGTGGATGATGCTACCGTCATTGCTGTACCCGGGGCGAGTATCGGGCAACCCGCTGCTCAGCGTAACGCTGTAGGTAGCACCGGCGGTTCCGGATGGAATGTCGACGAGCGCCCACACCTGCGCCCGCGCCGGCTCATCTAGCAAGTCGACAATGCAGCGTGCGCCGGCGCCCTGCGTCTCGCAAGCCTGTTCGGCGAAATCCGGCTGACCGTTGCCGTTGCTGTCGATGCCCGCGTACAACTTGGCTGAAGGCGACGTGGAGGCGGCGATCTCGACGATGAACACGCGGCCCTGCGGCCCGCCCGGCGGCGGCGCGTCGAAGCCCGACGGGGTCAGGATCGGAAAGGTGACGAACTGCTTGCCGGTGCCCGGGAACGACGAGTATAAATCGTTCGACTTCGGGTCCACGCCGAGGCTCATCTGGCTCGCCGTGGCCGGCATGAGTCCTGCACGCGCGAACTGCGCCTGCGGCAGCGCAACGAGTCCGGAGACGTCCAGTGTCGTGTCGAAGAACGGCTTGTTCGTCGTGAACTCGCGGAACGCGAGCGGTGCGCCCGGTGATGCGTACACCGCGAGCGGCAAAGCGATATCGCTCGCACTTTGTCCACCTGTGGATTTGTGCAAAATGATACGGCCATCGACCCAACTGCCGGGCAGGCGCGGGTTGCTCAGGTCCGCCGCGATATTCAGCACCTGCGACGCCCCAGGCGCGAGCGTGAACTGGCTTGGCGTCACCGAAAGTCCCGCGCCCGTCGTTGCGCTGACGCTCACCTGCCAGGTACCGCCAGCGGACATATCCGTGACAGTGCGGCTGAAACTGCACTGGCCGAAACACTGTTCGTCCTCGATGCCGATGCGGTTGAGCTTGCGTGGATCGCCGCCGTGCGCCGGATCCTGGGCACGGATATCGCTTGCACTGAGCGGCAGATACAGACCTGCAACCGCGGCCGTCGCCGGTTGCGCGCGACCGCTGCCGGCGTCCAGCGGCGTCGCCAAGGTCACGGCATCTTCCTTGCGTACGCTGCCGGCGAGTGCCGTGCCCAGCAGTGCCGACTCGAGCTGTGCTGGCGACCATGTGGGATGCGCCGCGATCAAGAGCGCAACCGCGCCAGCGACATGTGGACTGGCCATCGAGGTGCCGGTGAGCAAGGCCAAGCCCGTGCCGGTCTTCGCGGCAGAAAGTATATTTGTACCCGGCGCGGTGATGTCGGGCTTGAGAATCCCGCCGGCGGATGTTGTATTGGATCCGCCATACGGCCCGCGCGAGCTGGAGGATTCAAGAATATCGCCATAGCTCACATCGAGCGCGGCGCTGACGCCGCTGATCGTTCCGGTATGCGCGCCGGGATTGTTCAACCATTCCTTCAACTGCTGGCCTTCGTTGTAACCCAGATGCACGGCTGGCAGAAAATGATCGTCGCTGATGATCGATTCGCCGTCGCTCTGGGCGTCGGTGAGAATCATTCCACCCGCGCCGGCATGCAGGACGTTGTAGCCTTTCTCCACCCGCGCATAGATACCGCGATCGCAGACCACGATCTCGCCATGGAAGGTGCCGGGCGTGAACGGATTGCTGGCGCCGGTCGGCGTGGTGCCTTGCGTGTCTCCGGTTCCGCACAACGCTGAGCCGAAGTTGCCTGCGTAGACAATTGCCACCGGACCGTAGCCTGCGGTATAGCCGGCGCCAGCCAGCGTCGGCGGCGCATTCGGCGCGCCGCTGAAGCTGCCGATGGAATTGGCGAAACGCCGATTGTGCGTAGCGTTGGCGACGCCGATGATCCACGGCACGTTGCCAGGTTGACTGAGCGACCCTGGCCCTGGCCCCTCGTTGCCGGCCGCTGCGACCACGACAATGCCGGCAGCACGTGCCTGGAAGAATGCGGCCGCATCATTGGAGCCTTCGTTGAGCAACTGATAGGCGTCAGCCGCGTCGCCGCCGATCGAATAATTGATCACGTCGACCCGGTCGGCCACCGCCTGGTCGATCGCCGCGACCAGATCCGATTCCTTGCAGCCGCCGTCGGGATTGGCGGCGGTCTCGGCCACGCAGGCCTTGTACATGATCAGATTCGCATGTGGCGCCACGCCGGAGACATTGCGCGGCAAGGCTATCGTGTGCCCCTGCAGCGCATCCGCCATGGCATTGCCCGCGGCGATGCCGGAAACATGGCTGCCATGGCCGACGCTATCCACACCTTGCGTGCCTTCATCGGTGAAATCGTAGATACCGATCAGTTTGCCGTTGCAGAGCGCTTGTCCACTTGTACACAATCCGTAAAAATGCCCGCTTGGATTGACATGCGTGTAGCCATCGGCGCCGGTCGCGGCAAACGAGGGATGCGTGGGATTGATCCCGGTGTCGATCACGCCGATGACCACCCCTTCGCCCTTGGTCGCAGCGACGCCTGCTACTTGTGCATTCCACAACTTGTCGGCGCCGATCCATTGCGGGCCGGCATCGGTGAGCACATGTTCGATGCGCTCGCGCCGCACCGCGGCCACGCCTGGCATCGCGGCGAGGCGCGCTGCTTCGGTGTCGGTGAGCGCCAATGCCATGCCGTTGCTTGTGTAGCGATAAACCCGTGCCGGTGCCAGGCGGCGGCCCAGAACTGCCGTCGCGGAATCGATCACCTGATTGCGCATCTGATCCAGACGGCGCAGATAGTCCGCGCTCTCGCTCGAATCCAGTTCGCGTTTCATGGCGAGCTTTTCGTCGCCGAGACTTTTGCCGAGTCCGTGCTCCCTGACTCGCCGCTGCGCGTCCTCGACCAGAGGCACGTTGCTCAGACGGATCATGTAGGTATGGTATCCGGCGGCAACCGGATTACCCGGCACGGCAGACGCGGAAATGCTTATGCAAGCAAACCATGCAAGCACGACAACAAGGCAAGACCAGCGATATGACATGACTCAATCCTTGGAACGCAGTCGACGCCAGTGTAGCGCTGTCGGAAAGACTCAGCATGTGGCGCTTTTTTGACTGTAGCCTTTTTGACATGGATCAATGGCATCCGCCTCTGGCTCCGTATAGCATGGCGCGCCTGATGG
>JANXVS010000384.1 GCA_025351555.1 Pseudomonadota bacterium
TTCGGTGATTTCCAGCGCGAGGCAGGATGGATCGATGCCGGTGCGCTTGAGCACGCCGCGCAAGGTTTCTATCAGGTTGCGATCGCCGAACTGGCGCTCGTCCATGTTGACACTGGCGCGCAGCTTCGCATGCCCCGGATAACGCCGCTGCCAGCGCAGCAGGTTGCGGCAGGTCTGTTCCAGCACCCACCAATCCAGCGCGACGATCAAGCCTGCCTCCGAGGCTACATCGAGAAAGTCGGCAGGCAGCAGCAAGCCGCGTTCGGGGTGCTGCCAGCGCAACAAGGCCTCGCATCCGTCGATGCCGCCCGTGTGCAGATCCACGATGGGTTGATAGAAGATCTGGAATTCGCCGCGCTCCAGGGCAAAGCGCAAATCCGTTTCGATTTTGAGCCGCGCGCGCGCCGCGGCATGCATGGCTTCGTCGAAGATCACATAGGCCGATTTACCGCTGGCCTTGGCGCGATACATTGCGGTATCGGCGTCGCGCAGCACTTGGTCGGGAGTCTGATAATCCGCATGGCCAAGCACCACGCCTAGACTCGCGCCGGAAAATACACGATGGCCGTTGATCTCGAACGAGCCGCCCAGCAAAGTCAACACGCGTTGAGCAAGCTGTTCGGCGCGGGCGCGCGAGCACGCGCCCTGCGGCAGCAGGGTAAATTCGTCACCACCGTAGCGTGCCACCAGCACGCGTTGGCCAAAATCCGCACGCAGACTCCCGGCGATCTGGATCAGAAGCAGATCACCGCTGGCATGGCCCAGGCTATCGTTGACCAGTTTGAATCCGTCCAGATCCAGAAACAGTACAGCGTAGTCGCTGCTGCCGCTGGCGTGCGCAGCAGCGATGGTGTGAGCCAGTTCCTGTTCGAAAAACAGGCGGTTGGGAAGCCCCGTCAGCAGGTCGTGACTGGCGTTGTATTCGAGTTGACGCTGCCCGCGACGTTGTTCGGTGACATCGCGGATGGTGCCGCTGGTGCACTGCCTGCCATCCATTTCCACGTTGCCGGCGCTGACCACGACTTCGATGCGGCTACCGTCCTTGCGCGCGAGGACAACGCTATAGTCGCCGCCTATGTTGGGCTCGCCGGCACGGCGCTGCTGATAACGGTTTTCCTGTTGATCGATCGACTCGGTTGGCACGAGCACACGGAAATCCGCGCCGATGAGTTCGCTTTCCTCATAGCCGAACATTTCGGCGAATGCCTGATTCACATAGGTATAGTGATCGTCCAGCATCAGGTACACGCCCACCTGACTGTGTTCGACCAAAGTGCGATAACGCGCCTCGGACTGTTGCAGCGCTTTCTCGGCAACTCGGCGTGCGGTGATGTCCTGCGCCGACCCCTCGATGTAAAGCACCTTGCCGTGGCTGTCGAACACGGTGTGCGCGGAAATCTCGACCGCCACCTCGCTGCCCTCGCGCTGGCGCGCCATGAACACGGCGCCGTCGACGCGCCCATCGCGCACCAAGGTTGCAATCATCCGTTCGCGATCCTCGCTACGCGCGTACATCTGGCGCATGTGGGCGATACCGGACATGAGCGCTGGCGCATCGGCATAGCCCAGGATCCGCGCCAACGCGTCGTTGGCTTGCAGCAAGCGCCCATCTGGGTGGCTCTGGAACATGCCGGTGACTGAATTCTGGAACAACGTACGATATTTATGTTCCGCATCGGCAATCGCCTGTTGCTGACGGCGATCATCGGTGATGTCCTGAATGGTGCCGGTGCTCGCCATTTCGCCGTTGAATTCGACGGCGGCTGCGCGCATTCGCATCAGCCGACGCACGCCGTCCTTGCGCAACACCGTGACTTCGTAATCCTGGGTTGAGCGCGAACCGTCCTCCTGCGCATCACGGCGCGCGATCTGCGCGGCCATTGATTCGGGCGCGACGAAATCCATGTAATGGCTTTGACGCAGTTCTTCGGCAGTGCAGCCGAGCATGTCGGCAAGGGTCTGGTTCGCAAACAACACGCGTTCATGCAGCGCCAGAAAAACGCCATCGCGACAGTTTTCGACCAGGGTCTTGTATAGCGCCTCGGACTGGCGCAAGCGTGCCTCGGCCTCGATCTGCTCGGAAATATCGACGACCGAACCTTCGTAGAACAGCACGCGGCCTTCGCCATCGCGAACGACTCGGGTGTTTTCGGTTATCCACACCAGGCTGCCATCGCGGCGGTGTATCTGCGCACGCTGGTTCTCGAACTGGCCACGGGCATCGAGAATTGCGCGTAGACGCGCGCTATGCGCTAGATCGGCATACAGCGAGCTGGCGCGTGAACCACTGGTTTCGGCAAGCATCTGGGCTGGCGTGGCGTAGCCAAAAATCCGCGCCAACGCCGGGTTGACATCGATCCAGCCGCCGTCCGGCAGGCTGCGGTAGAGCCCTTCGGCAGCGGCATTGAACAAGGCTCGATAACTGCCTGGATCGGTAGCCTTTGCGTGGTCGCCGGATCCGGCTTCACCGACTTGCTGGAAGATCGCGAGCACATAGTGTGCATCGTCTTGCTCGAACGCTTCGCAGGAAAGCACGGCCGCGCGTTCGGCTCCTGCGCGCGTCTTGAACACCACGCGCTCGCCGCAGACGCGATACTCGCCGCGCAAATGCGCCCAAATCGTGGCGCGGGTCTCAGGGCTTGACCAGAAATCCAGTTCAACAGATCGTCTGCCGATCACCTCTGCACGCGCGTAACCCACTTCGCGCTCGAACGCAGGATTCACATCCACGATGCGGCCGTCGCCTGCGTCCATGACGACGACAAGACTGGATGAAAACCGGAAAGCGCCGGCAAGGTTCATCCCCCGTTCCATCACCCGCTATAGACTTTCGAAATGCCAGTATACCGCCGCAGATGCGCGCTGGCGCTGGGCGAACAGAAATTGGCCTGATTCGAAAGTTTGCCCGGCGCTTGCCGGTCGCATGGACATAGCGGAGATAGACTGATGCCAAAACCCTGCCGAAACGATGTTCGCCCGTCCGCGATCACCCCGGAACCCGTCTACCGTCAGCGCCGTGAGCTGCTTAAAACGCTCGCCTTGGGCGCGACCGCGCTCGCCGCCGGCTGCAGCTCCGCCGCTGCGCCACCAGCAACTGCAACCACGGCGGAATCCACTCCGGGTAAAGCGCTGAGCGTGTCGCGCAAGACCGACAACGCTGGCGGCGAAGCGCAGACCAGCTACAAGGACGCCACCCACTACAACAACTACTACGAGTTCGGCACCGGCAAGGGCGATCCTGCCGAGACTTCCGGTAGTTTCCACCCGCAGCCCTGGAGCGTGGAGATTGCCGGGCATGCCGAACAAACCGGCCATTTCAGCCTCGAAGACCTGCTCAAGGGGCAGACCGTCGAAGAGCGCATCTACCGGATGCGCTGCGTCGAGGGCTGGTCGATGGTGATCCCGTGGGACGGTATCGCGCTCGGCGACTTGCTCAAGCGCTTCAAGCCGACTTCGCAGGCAAAATATGTCGCCTTCACCACCGTGCGGCGCCCGGCTGAAATGCCGGGCTTGAATCGGCCGGTATTGGATTGGCCCTACCGTGAGGGATTGCGCATCGACGAGGCCATGCATCCGCTGGCCATCCTCGCCACCGGCATGTACGGCCATGAACTGCCGAACCAGAACGGCGCGCCGCTGCGCCTGGTCGTGCCGTGGAAATACGGATTCAAGGGCATCAAATCGATCGTGAAAATAGACTTTGTGGAAACCCAGCCAAAGACAATCTGGAACGACGCCGGCCCCGAAGAATACGGTTTCTATTCAAACGTGAATCCGGCCGTGGATCATCCGCGCTGGAGCCAGAAGACCGAGCGCCGCATCGGCGGCGATGGTCTGAATTTGTTCGGCAACCGTATCGAAACCAAGCCGTTCAACGGTTATGCCGAACAGGTTGCATCATTGTACGCGGGCATGGATCTGCGCAAGAATTTCTGATGATTTTTCGTGACCGCATTGCCGCGTTCAAACCGCTGATCTTTGCGCTATGCCTGCTGCCACTGGCGCATCTGGCGTGGGATGTAGCCCACGGCGCGCTCGGCGCCGACCCGGTTGCGCAACTGGAACATCGCAGCGGCGACTGGACCCTGCGTTTTCTGCTGGCGACGCTGGCGATCACGCCGTTGCGCCGGATCACCGGCTGGCACAAGGCGATCAGGTTCCGGCGCATGCTCGGGCTGTTCGCGTTTTTCCATGCCACCCTGCATCTGACGATTTATGTCGTCATCGATCTGGGC
>JANXVS010000412.1 GCA_025351555.1 Pseudomonadota bacterium
CCGTGGACTCGGACTCAAGGTGGAAATCCTCGACGACGCCGGCAAACCGGTGCGCGAGGAAAAAGGCGAACTGGCCTGCACGGCGCCGTTTCCGTGCATGCCGGTCGGTTTCTGGAACGATCCACAAGGCGAAAAATACCACAATGCGTATTTTTCCAAAGTTCCCAATGTGTGGTGCCATGGCGATCACGCCCTGCTGACCGAGCGCGACGGCATCGTCATCTACGGCCGCTCCGACGCCGTGCTCAATCCCGGCGGCGTGCGCATCGGCACTGCGGAAATCTATCGGCAGGTCGAGCAATTGCCCGAGGTGCTGGAATCCATTGCCGTCGGCCAGGATTGGGACAACGACGTGCGCGTGATCCTGTTCGTGCGTCTGCGCGAGGGCATCACTCTCGACGACGCCTTGCGCGACCGCATCAAGAAACAGATCCGCGACAACACCACGCCGCGCCATGTACCGGCGAAAATCCTGCAAGTCACCGACATCCCCCGCACGATCTCGGGCAAGATCACCGAGCTGGCCGTACGCGAAGCGATCCACGGGCGACCGGTGAAGAATACGGATGCGTTGGCGAATCCGGGGGCGCTGGAGCAGTTTCGAGAGCGGGCCGAGTTACAGTAATTTGCCATGGAACTTTGATGCAGACCGGTATCTTGCGACAATCCGGGCTGTCACAGCGGCAGGCGTCGATCTTCATGTGCACTAATCTGCGGCATGGATTCCGCGAACGCCGCAAGTTGCGAGTCTAGTTGCCTAGCCGCTTGATGCACCCCCATAGAGCCAGCAGGACAGTAGAAACTTTGCGACAAGTATTCTTGACTGAGTGATGAGAAAATTGCACTGAATGATCTCCAACCCATGTTTCGACCCAGCGCGAAGCGCTGATGCAGGCGATGGCGCGCGTCGTCGACCGCGGCTGGTTTGTTCTTGGACCCGAGCTCGGAGCATTCGAAAGCGAATTTGCCGCCTACTGCGAAGCGGCCCACGCAATCGGCGTCGCCAACGGCACCGACGCGATCGAACTCGCGCTGCACGCGCTGGATATCGGCGCCGGTGACGACGTCGTCGTTGCGGCACCAGGAATTGCTGCCCGACCTCATTACTGCGGTCGCCGGCGTCAATCAGGCACTCGACGCCAAACTTGAGGCGATCTTCGTCGTCGATGGCAGTCCCGACAGCAGCTAGGGCTGTGGAGTGTCCAGGACGAGATCGCACACCATGCGCGGCGCTACTCTCGACATGAATTGGAGGAAAAGTATGAGACAGCTGGATTCGATATAATCTGGACGTCATCCTTCGTCAGCCTGCTGCTTCCCGCAATGGCACTTTCGCGCGTTCTCAAACCCAAGCAGTTACGGAAAGCCGACGAGATGGCAGAATTCCACATCCCACAATGGATGAACCAAACATTCTTTCAAGTCATGCGTGTCGAAGCCGCGCTTCTGCGCTGCGGCCTTCGCTTTCCGGTGGGCGGCAGCCGCATTCTTCTCGCTCGCAGGAAAGATTGATGATTCCCTTCAACAAGCCCTGTATGACCGGCCGCGAGCTGGCCAACATCGAACAGGCGCACACGAATGGGCACTTGTCTGGCGACGGCCCGTTCACCAAGCGCTGCCACACGTGGCTGGAGCAGCACATCGGTTGCCGCAAGGCATTGCTGACGCAATCATGCACCGCCCGCGCTGGAGATGGCCGCGATCCTTCTGGACCTGCAGCCGGGCGACGAAGTCATCATGCCTTCGTTCACCTTCGTCTCGACCGCCAACGCGTTCGTTCTGTGCGGCGCGGTACCTGTCTTCGTCGATGTCCGCCAGGACACTCTCAATCTCGACGAACGTCTCGTGGAAGCTGCCATCACGTCGCGAACCAAGGCCATCTGCGTCGTACACTACGCCGGCGTCGGCTGCGACATGGACGCGATCATGGCGCTCGCGAAAGCGCATGGCCTGTTTGTCGTCGAAGATGCAGCGCAAGCTATTTTGTCAACCTACAAGAACCGCCCTCTTGGCAGCATCGGTCATCTGGCTGCGCTGAGCTTCCATGAAACCAAGAACGTTATTTCCGGTGAAGGCGGAGCGCTGCTGATCAACGACGAGCGTTTCATAGAACGCGCCGAAGTTGTGCGTGAAAACGGCACCAACCGCAGCAAGTTTTTCCGTGGTCAGATCGACAAGTACACTTGGGTCGATATCGGCTCCTCGTTCCTGCCGAGCGAGATCGTAGCTGCATTTCTCGCGGCCCAGCTGGAACAAGCGCAAGCGATCACCGCCAGACGACTGGCCATTTGGGATCAATACGCCACATGGGCGGCTTCCATGCAGACGCAGAGCCACATCAGGGCGCCCATCATCCCAGCCGATTGCGGGCACAACGCACACATGTTCTATCTGCTGCTGCCATCGCTTGAGCGTCGCACGTCGTTCATTGCGCAGTTGAAGGAGCGCGGCATAGGTGCCGTCTTCCACTACGTGCCATTGCATTCGTCTCCCGCCGGGTGTCGCTACGGGCGGGCTCACGGCGACTTGGCCGTTACCTCCGACGTCAGCGATCGCCTTGTGCGACTACCACTATGGATCGGTCTGGATGAGCACATGGAGAACGTGCTGGCAGCAGCGTCTGCCGCACTTGGCGCGTAACGATCGTCGGCGCCGATCACGCGGACGTCGTTGGCACCAAGCTTCAAGTCAGCCGGCACGCGTCAGCCCTGGCAGCGCAACGAATGCGAATGAGATACCGACAGTACAAATGCGGCACACACGAGACATGAAAAAATTTGCTTTTAGCAAGCCGGCATTCGTAGCGCAGCAGTTCCCTCGTAGTATCCTGTAGCCACAACCCATCCTCGTGGCAAAACGACCAGAAACATGCAAGATCGCACTATTCCTTTGTGTGTGGACCTGGATGGGACCTTGATCCGCTCGGATTTGCTCGTTGAATCCGCGCTCAAACTGCTACGCCACAATCCGTTGTATCTGTTTCGTTTTGGCGCATGGCTGCTGCGCGGCAAAGCGCATCTGAAACGTGAGATTGCAACGCGCGCCACGCTCGATGTCAACGCTCTGCCGTATGAGCAACGTTTGCTGACATGGCTGCGCGATGAAGACGCGGGGCGAGTTCGTGTGCTTTGCACCGCGTCGGATCAGAAACTGGCGGAAATGGTTGCCGCCCACGTCGGCGGATTCGACGAAGTGCTCGGCAGCGACGGCGTGCGCAATCTTGGCGGTAGAAACAAGGCCGAGACATTGACCGCACGCTTTGGCGAGCGCGGGTTCGACTACGCCGGGAACGCGGCGTCTGACCTGCACGTTTGGCGGCATGCACGCCGCGCGATTGTCGTGAATGCCACACCGGCCATAGCGCGCCAGGCAGGACAGGCTTGCGAGATCGAACGGGTTTTTGAGCAATCCGGAAATCGCTGGGGTATCTGGGTCAAGGCGATGCGCCTACATCAATGGTTGAAGAACCTGTTGGTGTTTCTGCCATTGATGACGGCACACTTGGTGCTTTCGCCGCAAGCGCTGCTGCGTTCGTCTCTGGCGTTTCTGTGTTTTTGCCTGTGCGCATCCGGAGTCTACCTGCTCAACGATTTGCTCGATCTCGATGCCGACCGGGCGCATCCACGCAAACGATTGCGGCCGTTCGCGGCGGGCACGCTGCCGCTCAGCAACGGGTTGGTTGCGACACCCGTGCTTACGCTAGCTGCGTTCGCATTTGCGCTCGCGATCTCGCCGCGTTTCGCTCTCGTGCTGCTGTGTTACTTCGTGCTCACTCTCGCCTATTCGTTCGCGCTCAAGCGCATCGGCATGCTCGATGCGGTAGTGCTGGCAGCGTTGTACACAATCCGTATCATCGCGGGCATTGTCGCGCTGCAAATCGGCATGTCGTTCTGGCTGCTGGCATTTTCAATGTTTCTGTTCTTGAGTCTGGCGATGATCAAGCGCTATACCGAACTGGATATGCTTTCGAGAAATGGCGGTATCCAAAACAGCGGTCGTGGTTATGCGGTGGCTGATCTGCCTTTGATCCAGTCGCTCGGCGGATCCAGCGGCTATCTGGCCGTACTCGTGCTCGCGCTGTACATCAACAGCACGGCCAGTGAAGCCTTGTACCGTCATCCGCAGGTGCTCTGGCTGTTGTGCCCGCTATTACTGTACTGGATCAGCCGGGCGTGGCTGATTGCACACCGCGGCAGCATGCATGACGATCCCGTTGTGTTCGCATTAACCGACCGCGTCAGCCGCCTCGTGCTGGTGCTTTGCGCGATCGTGGTCGCAGGAGCGATCTGATGCCGGCGCCGGGTAGCTCGTGGGGGCGCTATCCACGAGCCGAGCAGCAAATCGTCCCCATGCATTGGCGTGATGACGCACTGCCGATAACGACAGGAACGCTGCTTCCCTATGGCAACGGCCGCAGCTACGGTGACAGTTGCCTTAACGACGGCGGCATTCTGCTGCACACGCGAGGGCTTGATCGCTTCATCGATTTCGACCCGGCCAGCGGCGTCTTGCGCTGCGAGGCTGGTGTACTGTTTTCCGAAATTCTCGATTTCGCTGTTCCACGCGGTTGGTTCCTGCCGGTTCTGCCGGGCACACGCTTCGTCACTGTCGGCGGCGCCATCGCCAACGACGTGCACGGCAAGAATCATCACCGTGCGGGAACATTCGGTGAGCATGTGCGCCGATTTGAGCTGTTGAGATCCGACGGCTCGCGGCGTCAATGTAGTCGCGAAGAGAATGTGGACATGTTTACCGCCACCATCGGTGGCTTGGGACTGACCGGCGTGATTACCTGGGCCGAAGTCATGCTCAAGCGCATTCCCGGTCCGTGGATGGCGACGCAAACACGGCGATTTCGCAACCTCAAGGAATTCTTTGCACTGTCTGCAGAATCCGAACGCGATTTCGAATACAACGTGGCCTGGATCGACTGCGCAGCATCGGGCAATGCATTCGGCCGTGGTTTGTTCATCCGCGCCAATCACGCATCGACGCCACCGCATCGGCGCGAGCCGGGAGTGCGCCGGGTCGGCATACCTTTCACGCCACCGCTATCGTTGATCAATCGCGCGAGTCTGCGCCTGTTCAACGCCGTGTATTTCCATCGCCCACGGTCGAGCCACGCGCTCACACACTACGCGCCCTATTTTTTTCCACTCGATGCGATCGAGAACTGGAATCGCATTTACGGACCTCGTGGCTTTCTGCAATATCAATGCGTAGTACCGCCTGCTTCTGCGGAATCGACAGTGACGGAACTGTTGCAGCGAATTTCGGCAAGCGGCAACGGATCGTTTCTGGCCGTACTCAAGGTGTTCACCGACCGGCCGCCGGCTGGTATCCTCTCGTTTCCGCGTGCCGGGGCAACGCTGGCGCTGGATTTTCCCAATCGCGGTGTGGCGACGCTCGATTTGCTCGAACGGCTCGACGATATCGTGGTCGCAGCAGGCGGCGCGATTTATCCCGCCAAGGACGCGCGTCTGAAGGGTGAACGTTTCCGGCACTATTTTCCGCGCTGGGAGGCGATGGTTCCACATATCGACCCGCGGTTTTCGTCCGGCTTCTGGCGCCGGGTAATGGATTGATGAAATGCGCAGAATCATGATCATCGGTGCAACATCAGCGATCGCCGAGGCAACGGCGCGGCGCTTTGCCGCGCGTGGCGACGCCTTGTTTCTCGTCGGCCGCAACGCTGCGCATTTGCAAGCGATGATCGCCGATCTGAAACTGCGCGGTGCGCCACAGGCCATCAGCGCAACGTTGGATGCCACTAATTTCGGGGCGCATGCAGTCATACTCGAACAAGCCGAACGCGAACTCGGCGGCGTTGATGCCGTGCTGATCGCGCACGGCACGCTGTCCGATCAAGCGCTGTGCCAGAACTCGGTTGACGCATTGCGTAAGGAATTCGATATCAATGCCATCAGCACCATGGCACTCCT